>JBGATZ010000178.1:0-10168 GCA_044228905.1 Cyclobacteriaceae bacterium
CGGGTAAAGGGGAAGATTGCTTATCGGAACAATCTGAACAGCAACGTGGACCTGGTTTTTCATTGGTTAGTATTGTAAGTATTCATTGTACGTTCGATACCGATCGTGCAGAATGATAAGATAGCTTCAATGGATTTGTCCATAATAAAAGGAAGTTCGTCAAGCTCTTTCCTGGTGAAGTTGCTCAATACGTAATCGACCTGCTGGCCTTTGGAAAAATTATCTCCGATACCAAATCGCAATCGTGGATAATCCTGCCCGCCAAGAAGTTCTTCGATATTTTTTAAACCATTGTGTCCTGCAGCGCTTCCTTTGCCACGTATTCTCAGGCTTCCGAATGGCAATGCCAATTCATCCACAACTACCAGTAAGTTCTCTTTCGGAATTTTTAGCTCTTTCAGCCAGTAAGAAATGGCCTTGCCACTGAGATTCATGAACGTATTGGGCTTGATTAAATGAATCGAACGGCCTTTGAATTTCAATTCTGCTTTATCGGCTAACCGGTCGGTTTCAAATTCTATCTTGTGAACGTCAGCCAGCCGATCTAACACGAGAAAGCCAGCATTGTGACGAGTGAGCTCGTATTCTGCGCCTATATTTCCCAGACCAGCGATTAAATATTTCATATCTCAATTGCATAAAAATAAAAAGACCTCCGGGTTTAAAGCCGGAGGTCTGTGAAAAAAGTATAGAAATCTTTTATTTCTTACCAGCGTCCTTCTTAGGTGCTTCTGCTTTTTTCTCAGCAGCTGCAGGCGCAGCGGCAGTCGCAGCCGCAGGAGTCGCGGCAGCAGCTGCAGCAGCCTCATCAGCAGCAAGCTTGGCAGCGCGTGGCACTTCAACAGCAGCAATAGCAGCAGCATGTGGATCAAGGAATTCCAATCCGTCCATTTTCATATCACCAACTTTAATAGCGTGGTGGAAATCCAATGTAGATACATCGATATCAATATGATCAGGCATGTCTTTAGGGAAGCCATACACTTTCAACGCAGCACGCTTGCGAACCAATGTACCTCCTTTAGATACGCCAGGAGCAGTACCTACTAAACGTACAGGGATCAGCATTTTAATTTTACGGTCATCACTGATTCTTAAGAAGTCAGCATGCAATAAAATTTCACTTACCGGGTGGAATTGTACTTCCTGAAGGATAGCCTGGCACTCTTCACCTTCAATGTTAAGATGAATGAAGTGAGCTTCATTGGTGTAAACCGCTTCGCGGAATAAAATCATCGGAGCATAGAAATGAATCTGATCATTTCCTCCATACAATACGCAGGGAACGTTTCCTTCTTCGCGGATTGCCTGCGAATCAGTCTTACCGAGATTTGCTCTTCGATACCCTATAATCTCAATGGTTTTCATGAATTAAATTGTTTAGTTATTATAAATTAAAATTATAAACGAATGAATAGTGAACTGATCGATTCATGATCGTGAATCTTGCGTATTGCTTTTGCAAAAAGGTCTGACACGGAAAGTACCTTTATCTTTGACCCTGTGCCTGTTAACGGAATAGTATCCGTCACCGCAATCTCGTCCAATACAGACTTCTCAATATTCTCATACGCTTTTCCAGACAATACCGGGTGCGTACACACTGCGCGTACTGAAGTAGCTCCTTTATCTTTCAGCAATGCTGCTGCTTTGCAAATTGTGCCGGCAGTATCTACCAGATCATCAACAAGAACTACATCTTTCCCTTCCACCTCACCAATGAGGCGCATGGATTCGATCTTGTTTGCTTCTTTCCGGTACTTATCGCACACTGCCAGTTCAGAATCAAAAAACTTGGCAAAGCTTCGGGCTCTTTTAATACCACCTACATCAGGAGATGCAAACATGATATTAGGGAGATTCAATGACTTGAGATATGGAATGAAAATGTAATTTCCATCCAGGTGATCCATTGGAATGTCAAAAAATCCCTGAATCTGATCTGCGTGCAAATCGCAAGTCATAATCCGGTTGGCGCCAGCGGCAGAGATCAGATTAGCAATCAGCTTTGCAGCAATTGCCACACGCGGTTTATCTTTTCTGTCCTGGCGGGCATATCCAAAATAAGGAATAATCACATTTACATTTTGTGCACTTGCTCTGCGAGCGGCATCAATCATGAGCATAAGCTCTAATAGATTTTCGGCAGGAGCAAAGGTAGACTGGATCAGAAATACGTCATGACCACGCACTGATTCGGTAAGAAATGGAGACATTTCTCCATCGCTAAACTGCTGATATTGAACGGTTCCCAGAGGCTCTCCATAGGCATGAGCAATTTTCTCAGCCAGGTAAGTAGTTGCACGCCCCGAAAAGATTCTAACAGCCATTTCGTTATAAAATTAAAATCCCCCGGTGCCGATAGCGATCAATTACCGAGGGATTTATAATGTTGTCCTACTAGGATTCGAACCTAGAAAGGCAGAATCAAAATCTGCAGTGTTACCATTACACCATAGGACAGTGTTCAGTACTGATTTTAGGACTGCAAATGTAGAGTTTTTTTTGAGAAACTAATCCTGGACCCCGATCATTTTTTTACAAAAAAGTGGCTATTCCAGCTCGCTTTCGCTGGAGGCTACGCTGCCACCTTCAACGAAACCCTCGGCCCAAAAACGGTATTTGTCCAGAATGGAAATCACAGCGTTCCGAACATGTCGGTCGTTATTGAAATCAATTGATCCATAACCCATTGTAGCATAGCCCTGCCAGATGGATCGGTTCTGTCTTCTGTCAAAGAACTGGATGAGCAGTGTTCCTTTGTTCATGCTGAATTTCTTTTTGTCATAATTCAGATCATCATTTCTGTTTTTAATCCAGTCTTCAATTTCAGGTTGGGTATAGCCACTGAAGGTCAGGCTATCCGGAAACATCTTATAGGCAACAATTAAATGTGGCCGATGATCGGACTGTTTATATCCAAGAAACTTCATTCGCGAGAGGATCGATTTTTCGATCGTGGCATTGGCCATGGTGGTATCAGAGAATCCGATAGGTTTCATCAGATCATATGTTCTATACTTTTTAAAATTTCCCCGATAACTGTAATCGTATTCTACAGGAAGTTCTTTGTAGCCCAGGCAAGAAGTGAATAAGACAAGTAAAACAAAAATGTATAATCTGTTCATAGACAAGGGATTTGGCAAACAAAATATAGTAGAATTCTTTAGTAAGCGCAACTGATTTGAATGATCATTTTGTCGCTTTTCGCCAGCCCGAGTATTTTGCCATTCCGGTTGAAACAAAGTGGTCATAAAGCACTATTTTCAGCCGCATATTCCTAAACGTGATGATTTCTAAATACGAACAGTCGGTTGGCTCCCGTTATCATATATATAATAGCCTTTTTCTCAATCTTCCCTTCAGAGATATTTTAAGGACAGGAACATTACTCCCATTGTTGCAGCAGAGATGTGAACAAGGATTTGAAGAAGGTAAGTCTGCAAGAGAAATCATCGCTCGTTTTTTTAGTGATTTCGCTCCCCAGGCATCTGCGGATCAGCAGTTGGATCTGCTTTTTAATTTTACTCAATATGTGGAGCGCCAGGTTGCACTTTTTGATTCCATTGAAGATTCTGCTTTTGAACAAATCAATAACCTGAACGGAAAAGGTACTGTAGCTGCGCTTTTGAGTCGGGCGAAATTTGACAAGAAAGAGGAGCAATTGAAGGAACGACTCAGTACATTTAGTTTACGTATCGTTCTTACTGCGCACCCCACACAATTTTATCCGGGCAATGTGTTGGGTATCCTTACTGATCTTGAAAAAAGCATCAGAGAAAATGATCTCACTAAGATCAACCTGCTTCTTCAGCAAATGGGGAAGACCGGATTCATCAACGCTACCAAACCTACTCCTTTTGATGAGGCAGTGAGTCTCTGTTGGTTTCTTGAGAATGTGTGTTTTATTTCACCATGCCAGGCATCGTTCAGTCACTGTGTGAAGGATTGGATATCTCCATAAGCGAATGGAAGAATGATAAACTTTTTGTGATTGGATTCTGGCCAGGAGGAGATCGTGACGGGAATCCGTTTGTCACTCATCAGACAACATTACAAGTAGCGGCAAAGCTGAAAGAGTCATTATTAAAATGCTATTACCGTGAGCTTCGGTTGATCAGACGAAGACTTACGTTCAGGGGAGTGGATGAAAAGATTACTAAATATTGAACGGGCCATCTACCGGATGGCCTATGAAAAGGAAAAGGATACGAATCTCCAGCAATATTGCTGAACGATTTAATGCAGGTGCGTACAGTGCTGATCAATGATCATGATGGTTTGTTTTTAGACATTCTTGATACGTTCATCCTTAAAGTAAAATTATTCGGCTTTCATTTTGCCAGTTTGGATATCCGTCAGGATAGCAGAAAGCATGATGCCGTGTGGGAGTTTATTCTTAATCAGCTCGATGAGCAAAAGAAATTTGTGTCATGGAAGAAGCTGAAGGAATTGCCTGAATCAGAACAGATAAAGAAACTCCTGGAAGTACGGATTAACCCTGTGTTCCTTTCTCTTACTGATCAGCTGGCCGAAGAAACGATTAAAACAATTCTGGCAGTGTCGACCATTCAAAAAGAGAATGGAGAATCAGCCTGTCACCGATATGTTATCAGTAATTGTCAGAGTGCGCTTCATATTATTGAGGTGTTTATGCTTCTTCGCCTGTTAATCGGGAAAGAAGAAGAGCTTCCATTAGACGTTGTGCCATTGTTTGAAACGATTGACGATCTGGCCAGCGCGTCTGACATCATGAAGGAACTGTATGCGATTCCTGCTTACCGCGAACATCTGCGCAGGAGAGGAGACAGGCAAACAATTATGCTTGGATTTTCAGACGGGACAAAGGACGGAGGCTATCTTCGTGCTAACTGGTCCATTTTCCGGGCTAAAGAACACCTTACCGCGCTTTCAAGAGAGAATGATATTAAGGTTGTTTTCTTTGACGGTCGTGGTGGCCCACCTGCGCGCGGTGGTGGGAATACACATGATTTTTATGCTTCGTTAGGTGATACAATCGAAAAAGATCAGGTTCAGATAACGATACAAGGGCAAACGATTAGTTCAAATTTTGGAAAGCTGGCTTCTTGTCAATATAACCTGGAGCAATTACTTTCTGCTGGTCTGGCGGGATCCGTTTTTCAAAATGAAGAAAGTAAGCTGAGTGACAAAGAGAAAGCACTGCTCGATGAACTTGCTGAAGAGGGATATAAAGCATATCTCGGACTAAAGCTTCACCCTAAATTTGTTCCATATCTTGAGCGGATCACTCCATTATCTTTTGGTGATACAAATATCGGATCGCGTCCGGTGAAACGAAGTGGTGATGGAGGATTGAAGTTTGAAGATCTTCGTGCAATTCCGTTTGTGGGTTCTTGGGCAATGATGAAGCAAAACATTCCGGGTTTCTACGGAGTAGGTAGTGCCATTACTGCGCTGAATGAAAAAGGTAAAGGTGAAGAACTAAAACGATTATATCAGGAATCGTTGTTTTCAGAACATTGATTGGCAACAGTATGATGTCATTAAGCAAAACCTATTACAAGGCTACTACTTATTTAGGAGAGGATCCTGAGTTTGGTGAGTTCTGGAAAAAATGTACGCTGAATTCGAGCTTTCATGCAAACGTGTGCTGGAAGTTTCCGGATTGAGTGGCCTTATGGAAAATAATCCGGCTATTCGTGATTCTGTCCGAACCAGAGAACGTATAGTACTACCATTGATTGCCATACAACAATTTGCATTGATGAATCTTCGGAATATAAGTGAGGAAAATAAGCAGCATGAAACACACTATAGAAAACTAATCATCCGAAGCATGTTTGGTATCATTAATGCTGCAAGAAACTCAGCATAGTGGATCATTGGCCTAAATGCCGTTTATCAAGAAAAACGCACACAGAGCCGGAACTAAACTTAAATTGCAAGTTGTTACGCTAATATCATGTCGCAAGCATGATTGAGTTGGTATCAAAATAGAGACATTTGGTTGGAATTTCTTTTATTCCGGCTAATCTTCATTCAAATTTAGTTGTCTGGAATATAATTTTAGACGATTTGGTTAACCGGGTGAAGATGGACAGGAGTAAGTAAGTGAGAGGGTGTTGAGAAATCTTCACCTGGTTTTCGAAATTTTATGAAGGGAAGATTCGTTGGGGATAAATTTAATAATTAGAGAAAGTGATATGAAATACTTACTGATTTCAATATTGTTATTGACTGGCGCAGCTTCATTTGCTCAAAGTAAAGATAATGAGGCCCAAATAGGGACTTATGATCCTTCTTTCTGGAAAAAGGAACTTCATCTCGATAATTTTCAATATCGCAGAATGTGTGAGATCAATCGCGAATTTTACGACAGATTGATTTCTGCCTTTCGTTCTATGAAGGATGATCATAAAATTCCGCTCAGCATTTGCGCAATGCTGGGTTAATCGTAATAATCAATTGTTGGAAACAATGAATGGAAGACAACAAAAGAAGTGGAAGAGAATAATGGTTGAAAAAATATCACATCGAGAACAACCAGGCTCAGATCGATCAGAATCAGGAGTCCTTCTTTTTTTATGTCTCAGAATGATTCTGTTTGTTGCTTAAAGTGGTGAGTTGGTAGAATGTTTTTTTCGTTACGGCTCATGACGCTCATTTTTATGCTGATTTTAAATCAGCGGAATGAGAATCCTCAAAACAAGTAAGTTTCTTTTGAGTCTCTCCCTTTTGCTTTCTTCAGCCTTCTGGGTTGTGAAGAAACAGAATCAACAATTGGATTCTCGGGTCTGGAAAGCAGAATAGCTACTGTGATGATAGACACATTCACAGTACGTACCTCTACTGTCTTATTGGATTCTATTTATACGTCAGGCACTACTAATAAATGTTCCTGGCAGGAAACGCACGCGATCCGCTATTGGGTACTGTATCCGCTTCTTCTACTTCAAAGTCGCTCCCGCCATTTCATCCTGGACCATTCAATCCGATGCCGTATTTGACTCTTTGTCACTTTTGATTACTCCCAATGGTTATTACTATGGAGATACAACCAGGAGAATTGAAGTCGTTGTTCAGCAGCTGACAAAAGATCTTGCGGGCAGATCTATTGATAGAAATATTTTTAAGGATGTGCCCGCTTCTTATTTCTACAACGATGGTGTGCTGTATAATAACAGTAAAACAAATTATAGTGAAGTTGGGTTGGGTACAGTAACCTATACTCCTAAGACATACAGTAAAGATTCAATTCTTATTCGCCTTTCGGATGAATTGGGAAAAAAATGGTTTGACCTGGCAAAGAATAATGACCAGGAGATTACCAATACAGAAAATTTTGTTGCTGCATTCAAGGGATTTCGACTAAGTGCAACAGATGATGCAGTTGCTGTAATCGGATTCGATGTTTCAAAAATAAAAGCGCGAGTATACTATCATTACTCCAGTAACACTGAATATCTGCAGAACACCAGTTTTGATGTTCCGGTTTATCAGACAACACTTCAGTACAACCAAATACAAACGAACTATTCCTCTACTTCTCTCTCTTCCATAGAGAAGGGTAAGGCATTACGGAGCGATCTCACCGGAAACGAAACTTTTATACAAGGCGGATCAGGATTGATGACAAAAATTGAATTTCCCTATTTAAAATTATTGGCGGAAACTAATGAACACCTCACCGTTCTTCAGTCTGTTCTCACCGTAAATGCCGTACAGGAATACCCACGGAGCTACAATCTGCCTTCGCAACTCGGATTGTATTATGGTAACGATTTAAATATTCCCACGGGGGTAGTTCCCAGTGAAACAAATTCGAGTAATCCGAATGTGGCTTCATTGTCGTCTGATTCGGAACTGAACAGGTACTCCAGCTATTTTTTTTCCGTCAATACCTACGTATCCTCTATGATCAGAGGTGAAACCTATTATCCCAATTCACTTTTTCTTGGTTTGAGTACTGCAGATATGAAAGGTACAGTCACCCGATTAAGAGTTGGTAGTAAAGATCATCCCGATTATAAGATAAAACTTCAAGTCTATTATTCACACTATCAAAATTCACAGTAAAATGATTATTAATAAATTGATGAGCCGTAGTAACGTGCTCCTGGCTTTCCTGTTGTTGGCATTATTTTCCTGCTCCGATTCTGATTCGACATCGGATTTGTTAGGTGATTGGATAAGGCAATCTGATTTTGAAGGTGTAAAACGAAGTGGTGCGGTATCTTTTCAGATTGGTGACCGTACATTTGTGGGAACTGGATTTGATGGAACATATCGACTAAAAGATTTCTGGGAATATGACGCAGCGAGAAATACCTGGTATCGCAAAGCAGATTTTCCGGGCACCGCACGAAACAGTGCAGTTGCTTTCTCTGCCAATGGGAAAGGATATGTAGGTACGGGTTACGATGGTACAAATCGTCTCAATGATTTCTGGGAATATGATCCCACAGCGAATACGTGGAAACAAGTTGCTGATTTTTTGGGCGAATATCCTGATGAAGCACGTTATCGCTATGGTGCCATAGCGCTTTCACTTAATAATAAAGGCTATGTGGGCTCAGGTTATGGTGCACTTGAACCAACAGGCGGTGCTAATGATTTAAAGGACTGGTGGGAATATGATCCGACTGCAAATACATGGACACGTAAGACAAGTATTGGGGGATCTAAGCGGAGTAATGCATTTGGCTTTGTAATCGATGGACAAGGTTATGTAGGTGGAGGAACCAATAATGGTACTTATCCCACCGATTTTTGGAAATATAACCAGGAAAGTGACCTGTGGGTTGAGCTTAATCCACTGGATGATACAGATGATTCTGATTACACGTATGCCATTCAGCGTGAGTCACCGGCAACCTTTGTTGTTAATGGCTTAGGGTATATGTGTGGAGGTACCTATAGTGCGATAACCAGTACTGTTTGGGAATATAATCCAGGTACAGATTTATGGACACAAAAGTCATCCTTTGAAGGAACCAGTCGTGATGCAGCGGTAGGTTTTGCAGTAGGTTCATACGGATATGTTGCTACTGGCAGAAATGGGTCTACACTCCGGTTTGATGATATCTGGAAATTTGATCCCCAGGCAACAAGTGAAAAATAGACAACAGTGATATTAAACTAAAAAAGGGGTTTCAAACGAACCCCTTTTTTATGCCACCTGTGTACACTGCTGCATAAGCTTTGAAAAGAAATGGTATCTTTCCGCTCAACCTTTTATTGACCTATGCAAAAACGATACATCAATTTAACCTTCGGACTCATCGCGGCTGTTTCGATAACAGCTTGTAAGAAGAAAGAAGAAACGAGACTGGAAACATTCCAGCGGATTAATCAGGAAGTATTAACCAACTCAAAAGCATATGCTACATTGGGTGAAGCAACTTCAACTATTGGCCACCGACTGACCGGGTCTGAGAATGGAGCGAAAGCTGAAGAATATACCTACAACAAATTCAAGGAATACGGCTTTGAAGACGTGAAGTACGTAGAGTTTGAGGTGGAAGCATGGTCGCGTGGAAAAGTGGCTGTAGCCATTGATGGGGATTCGGTGAAGGCAGTGACACTTGGTCATGCTCCTGTTACAGCCGATGTAACGGGTGATATCGTAGATGTAGGCAACGGGCTGGAGGCAGACTATACCGGCAAAGATGTGAAAGGAAAAATTGCGTTCATGTACATCGGTATTTTGCCTGGAAGCCCTGAAGGCACTCATAATTTACATAGAAGTGAAAAAACCGCGTATGCAATTCAGCATGGAGCAATTGGTGTGATCATTTTCAATCAGGTAGATGGAGGAGTACTTCTAACCGGTACGGCTTCTGTTACGGGTGAATTAATTCCAATTCCTGCGATTTGTATCAGCAAGGAAAATGGAATGGCTCTGAAAGAAAAATTGAAGACAAAGAAAAAAGTATCAGCCCACATTACGATGACCAATCGGAGTGGTATGATCAAGGCAAGAGATGTGGTTGCTACAATCAAAGGAACTGAATTTCCTGATGAGCGTATCATCATTGGTGGTCACCTGGATTCATGGGATCTGGCAACCGGTGCGATTGACAACGGTATCGGTTCGTTCTCTGTACTGGATATTGCAAGGGCATTCAAAGCAAATAAATTACAACCTAAGCGTACGGTTCAGTTTGTGATGTTTATGGGCGAGGAG
>JBGATZ010000179.1:0-8823 GCA_044228905.1 Cyclobacteriaceae bacterium
CGGCTTTGATGAGGAAGAGCTGGATATCTCATTGACCGGAGCCGTTACCGGTGATGGAGAATTCAACGTTCGCAACCTCACCATCAATATGACAGGGGCAACACAACTCGAACTAAAAGGGCAGGGAAATTTCATGGAAGCCGATATCACCGGTGCATCGGGACTAAAAGCGTATAGCTTTGAAACAAAGAATGCCAAGATTGAAGCGCACGGAGCATCCACTGCAAAAGTATATGCCTCCGAATCGCTGGAAATCAGTAAAGGAATTGCCAGCAGTGTTTCGCATCGCGGCAACCCGGAGATTATCAGAGAGAATTAAAACCCGAACAAACATTCCGGCAACTCATCCATCGCCCATGCTGAACCGCATGGGCGATGTGTTTTTATAAATAAGGCATCAAAATGAGGATTAAATGACTGTAAATCAGATCATTTAAAATCCTTCTTTTCACTTTTCCGTATTAAAAAGACAGGTTAACCAAAATCTTTCAAAAGGACGTGCAACCTGAGCGCCTGAATACACATCTTGGTATTGAAACAGTTTAAATGGGGTTAAAGATTTACCACGCAGCAGACCATGAATTGATCGAAGGATGCAAAAAGCATGACCGCCATGCTCAGCGCTTTCTTTACGAACATTTCGCTGGAAAGATGCACGCATTGTGCTGCCGGTATATCAAAGACAAGATGGAAGCAGAGGACGTACTGGTGACCTCGTTTACCAAAATCTTTGACCGCATTGGACAGTTTAAAAACGAGGGCAGCTTTGAAGGATGGATCAGGAGGATTGTCGTTAATGAATCACTCTCCTACCTGAGACGAAACAAAAGCATGTATCTCGAGATGGACATTGAAGCAGCCGACCGGGAGCCTGACTATGAGCGGTTAGAAAGTCAACTGGAAGCTGATGATCTGCTGAAACTGATTTCCGATCTGCCGGCCGGCTATCGGATTGTATTCAACCTTTATGCGATAGACGGTTACTCGCACAAAGAAATTGCAGAGCAGCTCGGTATCACTGAAAGCACTTCAAAGTCGCAACTGAGCAGAGCCAGGGTAGCGCTGCAAAAAGCATTGCTTGAAACGGAACGAGGAGTTAACAATGAGAGACATGAGCAACAAGGTGGACAAGCTGTTTAAAGAAAAACTGGGAGCACATTCACTTCCTCCTTCCGCGCAGGCGTGGGAGAAGATTGAAGCGAATCTCTCAAAAAAAAATAAGGCCATCGTCTGGTTCAGAGTGGCAGCCGTAATTGCATTAGCAGGGGCATTCACTTTCGGATGGGTTCAATGGAATGGTGACACCGAGGTAAATGAATCTTTGGTGAAGAAAACAGATTCAGTCACAACGCAACAAAAAGTAATTCAGCCACAACTGGCACACAAAGAACCAAAGACTAACTTATCTGAGCAAAAGAAGTCAGCCAGACAAAAGAAATCGAATCCCTCCACCAAAAAAGAAAAGACACAGGAGTTTGTTCCGGAGATCAAAAAAGAAGAAAACCCCCTTGCACTGATTACGGAGGAGAAAGTAAAAGAAATAGTGCAACCACAGGAGGTGACTACAGCTCCTGCTGTTGCCGCAAAGAAGTCGATGAAAATCACCTTTAATCTTCCTGCGCTGCAATCACAGCCCGAAGTAAAAACAGAAACAGAGGTAATGGTTGCAGATGCACCGGAAGAAAAGAAGACCACGTTACAAAAAGCGGCCGATGTAGCTCATGACATCCGAAGCGGTGATGTACTGGGCAGTTTGCGCGAAGCAAAGAATGATCTCTTCGCACTGGAATTCAAAAAAGATAAATCGAAGAAAAACTAATATGAAATAACCAGTATTGAGTGTATCCCTATTCGTGATGACACGACCGGTGTATTCCATATGACAACTAAAAAATATTATTAACATGAAAAAGCAATACGCTATAATCTATATCCTTTCCTTGTTCACGCTGATGGTTGCACGCGCACAAGCGGCTGATACCGTAGTAATCAACGTGGGAGATTCAAGCCGGGTGATCTTTGAAATCAAAAACCAAAAAGACCTGCAGACATTAAAGCAATACGATATCCAGGCAGTCGTGAATGACCTTGTATCGAAACTCGAACAACGTGATACCAGCACGCTTCAAAAACCTTCGCAGGCTTATGTAAAAAATGAAACGTCCACTACAGAAAGTTTCACTGCCACTACCGAAGAAAACTGGGACAGCAGCTGGAAACAGCGTGAACGTGATCGCAAGTATCGCGGACACCGCACATATCATTCACTCAACTTCGACCTGGGAACAAACAACTACCTGGCAGATGGCAAATTCCCGGACGAGAACAATGATCAGTATGCCGTGAAGCCATGGGGATCCTGGTATGTAGGAATCAATTCCATTCAACGCACACGTGTAGCCCGTACCTTCTTTATCGAATGGGGAGGCGGTGTGAGCTGGTACAACTTCAAATTTCAGGATAAGACCACGTTACTTACCAAAGATGATGTGAGTGTGAACTTCACGCAGGACCTGCGGGATGTGGATTTCAGGAAAAGTAAACTCACTGCCTGCTATCTGAATCTTTCTCTGGTACCCGTACTTGATTTCGGAAGCAACAGAAGAAAAGCCATGTTCTTCGACAGCCATCACTCTGAATCCGTGCGCATCGGTGTCGGTCCGTACGTGGGTTATCGCATCGACAGCTACACCAAGCAAGTGTATAAAGAAGACGGTGACAAAGAAAAGGATCGCAATCACGATAGCTTCTATCTGAACAACATCCGATACGGCTTGCGCTTTCAATTTGGCTTCCGTGATGTAGACTTGTTCTTTAACTATGATATGAATGAACTGTTTGTCGCTGACAAAGGGCCTAAGCTGAACGCATTTAGTTTTGGAATCACCTTATAAATTTAGCTTTTGGCCTTCGCCATTAGCTGATTCATCAGGCATAAAAAAAACCATATCCACAACGGCTATGGTTTTTCCATTTATACCAGTTCACCTTTCAGGATCAGTTCTTTTTCATTGCCCCTCAATTGCAATTGGCTGACCACAGCAGTGGGTGTAGGACGTTGCAGAAAAACGATTAACAACAATGCTACTGCATAACCTGTAAACCAGATATTACCTGTAAGGAAAAGTGCAACCAACATGAGCAGCGAAGCAACCACAGCCGTTACCGTGCGAATGAAAGCAAGCGGCACAAACTGATCAAGCCGGTCACCAAGACTTGGCATAGGGATGATCTTATTCAATTTCACTCTGATCACCCAATGAACAGTTGTTAGTTCAATCAGCGCAACTACAGGCAACACCAACTGAAGCCAGTAAACCGTTTCAGCGTCAGCAATGATAAACGGAGCACTTAATGCTTCAGGCACTGCATAGAGCGCGATCATGGCAGCTAGTGGAAACAGCGAAAGCGCATAACACATGCTCTGCAGTTTGTAAAAATATTCCTTGATGGATGAGAATTTCATTTGTGTATCGGTTATCAAAATTAATTATTTATCTTCGAGATTAATTGATCGAAAAAAACATGGGAACGCTGGACAGTCTGAACTCTTTATCACGCAAGGAACAAGTTATACGCAAGGGTGCGGAACTATTCCGGATTAAAGGGTATGCAGCATCTTCTATGCGCGACCTGGCTCAGCTGCTGGGCATCGAAGCGGCCAGTCTATACTCACACATTAAATCCAAAGAAGAGATTCTTCAGAATCTTTGCTTCGACATGGCTTCCGAGTTTCGCAAGTCATTGGAAGAAGTAGAGAAACAGAAATTACCTGCCAGCGAAAAATTGAAGAAAGGAATTATCGGCCACATCCAGGTGATGGCGAAAGATCTGACGGCTTCCGCAGTGTTTATGAATGAACACCGCCATTTAAGCGCACCTTACCTTCGCGATTTTCTTTTACTGCGTATCAATTACATCAACCGCTTCAAGTCTATCATTGAGGATGGTATTAAAAACGGAGAGTTCAAAGAAAGCATTGATAAGAAGCTTGCGGTAATGACGCTCTTCTCTTCACTTAACTGGATGCCGCAATGGTATGATCCATACAGCCACATCGTGCCCGAAGATCTGGGTCAGCAACTTGCTGATATGTTGATTAACGGGTTGAAGAAATAGTTAGAAGTCAGCGATTGATCATCAGCTCTTGGCTATCCTTACCTGCTGCAGGGCATGATCTATTTATCAATACCTAGTTCCAGCTGAGATACGGACCAGCCAGCAGATTCACTTCCTTATATACCGCTTTGAGTGCTTCATACGGAGAGTCGAAGTAGGTCTTCAGGTAAACCAATGTGCTGCTGTCTTCAGGCAGCTCATCATTGATCCATTTCCAGACATCTTCTGCCATGATTAACAATTCGTTGGAATAAAAGCGGGGATAGTATTTGGATAAGGCATTCAGCGCCAGCAGAAAATCAAGATACCGCATAAGACAAGCAAGTTATCTCTGATTAATACTCACTGGAAGTAATTATCCACCAATTGGCTTTAGTTGTTTCCGAACGGTACATTATTCAAGTATATTTAATGAGAGCCAAAGTCTAGCGGATTAATATATTTTATACGCTACCACACAAAGGGGTAGATAAACGATATGATTCAGATAAGTTGAAACAAACTATCATAAAAATCGGTTAGCTCTTTGGCCAAAGTGATAAAAAGATCAACATAACCGTTAACTTTTGGAAACAATACGCAACGCTGACCATCGTTTTACTTCGCAGGAAGAACTTCATGCAGCCACGCAGGGAAAACGAACCGTTAAC
The DNA here is from genome assembly GCA_044228905.1 of Cyclobacteriaceae bacterium. Lineage (GTDB taxonomy): Bacteria > Bacteroidota > Bacteroidia > Cytophagales > Cyclobacteriaceae > ELB16-189. Next base: position 4,770 of record JBGATZ010000179.1, read on the forward strand.
AGTGTTGCAGTAAGCATTTAAACTCAGAGCGTATGAAACCTAAAGTGAAACTATCGGATGCGTTATTAGTACTTGTGGGATTGATTGGTGCCGTGTTGCTTTGGCTTCACCTCGACCCGAAAGGAACGGTTCTTTATCTCAGTTTTCTGTTCTTCGGCTCCAGCCGGGTAATTGAGTTCTTCATTTTAAATCGCTTTGAACGAAATAACCTGAAAGAAGTGCTGAAGCTGGTCACCTCGGTACTGGTCGTGATTATTGCGGGTTCTCACCTGCTGGCGGGTGGCAGACCGATGTTCGGTATTCTCTCCCTGATGGTACTGTTCGGTATTCTCTCCCTGATGGTACTTATGCTTGCATTTGCTACACTGGAACCTCAAAAGGATGTAGAGTCTGGCATTCAATGAGTTATTTAACCAGCAGAAAACAAAATTGGCCAGCGAAGCCGGCCAATCAGGAGGAAAATCCAATGTTGTGGATCTGTTTTTTGAGGGATACGGCCTTTATGTCTGAACAACGCTGTTGTAACCCTGTCTTTTGAAAAATATTTTCAGTTTTTTAGCTCTTTCCCGAAATGATATCGTCAAAGCGCCTTTGGTAGTCAAGCAGGCTCTCCTGGGTGCGCGAGGGATCAACCTGTAACGCGCTCTTTATCAGGTTCAAATCCGTCAACTTCTCATCGATCTGCCGCATGAGTTGAGCCTTGGTCAGTTTTTGATCGCCACTTTTCGTTGCGGGTTTTGCTTTTTTAGCCATGGTGTTGAGCGTTGGATTCTCCCCAGAGGGTCAGTTCAACCACGATGAGGTTTTTATTAAAATTGGAATAAAGCAATTTGACCAGGTCAAGATTCTGCATGGTGTTGGCAATGGTGAATCCTTCATCAAAACGAGCCGTATCGTAACCTAATATCTCCATCACATTGCCGCTGCCTCCCTTCTCCACAAGTACCTTTAAAATGACACGGTGATCTGCTGAAACTGGTTTCATCTGTTAAGCTTTCTGATCAGTCTTTCATTACTATTGTTTCCCATCCATCGTAATCGCCATTATACTCTTTGGCCTTCTTTCTCAGCTCAAGAGTGAGCTCGCTTAATGTGCGAATATCAACACTACCCGTCCTGGAAATCTTGAGTTGGTAAGGCCGTTTTGATTCTTTTACAAATTCAGCGCTTTCAATTTTAAACTTCTGTCCCTCTGCAAATTTCGCAAATGAATCCCTGTCTTTCCTGGAACTAAAATAAAGCCAATGATCGATTGGCCTTGATTTTTCCAATCGGTCTCCTGATGCACTTAATTGCTGCAATACTTTTTCATTCGACATATATTCCTGTATAACCTCATTGGGGTATAAGAAGTCCAGATAGCCTTCCCATTTATTATCCGCACTTATTCGCAGGTAATAGTTATAGTCAGGAAATTTATTTTTATAAAAAGAAACAATTGTTTCACGCAGACGCAAGGTATCTTTTAAATAAATATAGTCGAGCCGCTCGCATTGATAGGTAAATGTTCCTGCCATTACATTTTTGCTGACCGAATTAATAGTTGCAACGATTCCATCTGAAATCGTATACAGATTAGTAAACTCCTCCTTTGTTGGAAATCCTTCTTCATTACATTGCCTGGCAGTCACACCCGTAATTACTATGAATGGAAACTCTTTCATTGGAGCAACATTCGCCAATGCCATATTCAACATGACCGAACCAGCGCCTTTCTCATATTGAGCCATGTATACGTCCCACTGCTCTGTCTGAGATTTAACACTCCCGCACGTCAGCAACACAATAACAATGATGATTCCTGTTCTCATGAATTTTTTTGATACTATTTCAATTGGTTATTAAATGTAAAGCGATCAGAGTGAATCCACATGTTGACCTCATTGCGGCTAAAGATAGCACAAGGTTGCCAAATGTATGGATCGGTATCTCTGAGTCGGGCAGAGGAAACTGAAAGAATCTAAATGGCATTTATCGACAAACTTTTATTATAAAAAGAGGGTTTACTTGAAAACGATTGAAAATCCTACATCCTGCGTAGGTATGCTGCCAAACATTTTACTTTTGTCTTCCGTATAGGAGGCACTGGCTTTAACTTAATCAGGTGAAACTAACTGGCTTTTTAATTCTCGTCACAGGCACTATGACCCTGTTCATTTCATGCATAAAGCGTGAAAATGACACCTCTACAGCCGTTTTTACCCGAATCGACTCGCTTACCGAGGCATACCTTTCTTTACAGGACAGCATGCTGCACACCTGGAATGTGATGATGAAGGATGAGAATGAAAAACTGGAAAATGTGGGCCGCCTTTTACTTGAACTGAAAACACTTCCCGGACAGGACCAGGCTGAAATCGAATCGATGGAACAGCGCCTTGATCAATTGACCCGCATTCGGTTCACCCAAAAATCAATGACCAATCCGCATGTAGTAGAGGAATACGATTTTGCTTCCAACTCGCTGATTTCAGAAATCATTTCGATCGCAGAAAGCGAGCCTGCCTTCACACAAAATGCAAAGCTTCAGCAACTGACGGACCAGGTAAAATCGGCCGATCAACGCGTACCCATCTATCGCGAGGAGTACGATGCCGTAGTGGATAACTTCAATCAATTCCTGGAAAAGGCTAAGCCCTATCTTCATGAGATTGATGAAAAAAATACAGGCGAGAAAAAAGTACTCTTCACCTCAGACGAGAACTAACGTTCTTCACCGCCTCGCTTCTCCCTTACCTCTTCTCAAAAGAAGATAATCGCTATCTTTACTCCGTTCACTTACGCCTATCCCCATGAAGCTTGTAAAAAGAGCATTGATTGTTCTCATCGTTCTCATCCTTACCTACGTCATCTACTATGCAAGTCGGGCGTTACCCATCCTGAGCGGCTATGGAGCAAAGAATGTATGCTCCTGCGTATACGTGGGAGGACGCAACATGGAAAGTGTGATCGACAATGAATTGAGCAGCTCTCCATTAAAATACGGAACGTATTCAATCGACTTCACTGACTCCTCTGCAACTGCCACGGTATTTGGCTTTGCAAAACAAAGAGCCATCTACCGCAAAGGCCTCGGTTGTACCTTGGTTGCCGAACTTACTGAGCAGGAAGTAAGAAATCAGAAATTCAACTTGCCTTCCGCTCCAGCAATTAACGCAGATACTATACCGTGGCCTCAAGGGAATTTGCATTCCGATTCTATTCCTTCCGGAATTGATACGGAAAAATTAAATCAAACGATCGCTGCTGCTTTTGAAGAACCTGGTCCAAAGCCCTTGCGAAGAACACGCGCTGTACTGGTGGTGTACAATGGAAAAATCATAGCCGAAAAATATGCAGAAGGTTTTACTAAAGATTCAAAACAAATCGGCTGGTCCATGACCAAGAGCATTACGAATGCAATGGTAGGGATTTTAGTCAAGCAGGGAAAACTCAGTATCAATGAACCAGCTCCCGTTGAATCGTGGAAAAATGATGCACGAAATAAAATAATGCTGAATGACCTGATGCACATGAGCAGCGGATTGGATTGGGTAGAAAACTACAGCGGGCCAAGCGGAGCAACCAACATGCTGTTTAAGAAAAAAGACATGGGCGTCTACGCAGCCACTGCCCCTGCCAAAGAAGAACCTGGAAAAGTATTCTACTATTCAAGCGGAACTACGAACATCATATCGAGGATTGTGAGAGATCAGGTAGGTGACGAAAATTATTATCGTTTCCCTTACAATGAATTGTTCTACAAGCTGGGCATGCGGTCAACGGTGATTGAACCCGATGCAGGCGGGACGTTCGTAGGATCATCTTATTCTTTCGCTACTGCCCGCGACTGGGCACGCTTTGGATTGTTGTATCTGAATGATGGTGTATGGAATGGCGAACGTATTCTTCCCGAAGGCTGGGTAACCTATTCTTCCACGCCTGCTTCAGGGGCTCCTATCGGTGAGTATGGAGCGCAGTTCTGGTTAAATGCCGGAGTTAAAGATCATCCGGAAAAGAGAATGTATCCGTCAGTACCGGCAGACTTGTACTGGGCAGACGGATTCGAAGGACA
>JBGATZ010000180.1:0-8812 GCA_044228905.1 Cyclobacteriaceae bacterium
CCAGGAACATTAGGATTGATCTACAATCACAAAACCTGGCTTACTCAGAAAGCAAAGGCGCGGGTTTATCCATTTATTAATCAAAAAGATTATGTGAAAGGAGTAGAAAATTCAGCCATACTGAATTTTATCTATGCGTTATTGAAGGACCTCACTCCTGAGTTTATCGAAAAACTGAAACAGGATTCTACTGCAGTTTTATTGATCGATACATACAATGCTCATGGAATGGCAGAGCAGCGCAGAATGTTTGTAGATCTCATTAATAATGATTGCAAAGTTCCTGTGGTAATCGGACGAGCTTATCGTGATTTAACGGCTGATCAGTTGCAGTTGCGTTCGGCTACGGATATTGGAGGATTGTTGGTAGATGGATTAGGAGATGGTGTTTTTATTGCTGCTGAGAACTGTGGCAGCGATAAAATGGTAAACGAGACCGCATTCAATATTTTACAAGCCACGCGCACCCGCATTTCCAAAACGGAGTATATTTCTTGCCCTTCCTGTGGACGTACATTATTTGATCTTCAGGAAACCACCGCGATGATTCGCTCGCGTACCAGTCACCTTAAGGGGTTAAAGATAGGAATCATGGGCTGCATCGTAAACGGACCAGGGGAAATGGCCGATGCCGATTATGGTTACGTGGGCTCAGGTCCAGGGCGAATTACATTGTATCGCGGCCGTGATGTAGTTAAAAAAAATGTGCCTTCTGCGAAAGCAGTAGATGAATTAATCGGACTGATCCGCGAAGATGGAAATTGGTTAGATCAGGAAAAAAACGGAACCATTGGATAGTGAATTGATGTTAATTTGAAACTGAAAAGAGAATAGCTATGGAAAATAATAACCCAAAATCCGCAGAACAGACTAAGAAAAAAAATCCTATCCTGGAGTTCTTTTCACTCGGTGAGGTAGGTGGTTATTTCTTCCGTAAAAAAGATCCGTCTCGCCCCAATGATGTCAACATCCGCATGATGCACGGCATTAATAAGATCTCAATCATTGTATTCCTGTTGGGAATAATTTTCATCATCCTCAAGCGTTTTCTGTAGTGAACATTGAGGTCTTCCGAACCTATTGCTTAGGCAAAAAAGGAGTAACCGAAGAATTTCCTTTTGAAGAAGAAACACTTGTGTTCAAGGTATTGGGAAAGATGTTTGCTCTGACAGACGTGCAAGGTTTTTCAAGTGTGAATCTGAAATGCGATCCCGAAGAAGGAGTGGAGTTACGCGAGAAGTATTCTTCTGTAATTCCGGGATATCATATGAATAAGAAGCACTGGATTACCGTTTTAATGGACGGTTCTATTTCGGACAAGCTCCTGAAGGTGTGGATTGACAAGTCTTATGAGTTGGTGGCGTCCTCTCTTCCAAAGACCCAAAAAGAGATGTTAAAAGGCCTTTAATATTGATTATCAGGTAATTGTAATTATCAAGACACTAGTTTTACTTGGGGTTATTTTCTATTTTTGTTGATTGCGTGTATGGCATTCGCATGAGCAGGCTTTTGTTTGTATTCATTGGCTTAATTATCGTGCTGGGATCGTGTACCCAGCGCCTGATTTGCCCTGCCTACCAGAGTTCCTTTATCCACGATAAGGAAACCCTCCGGAAGAAATTCAGTTACATGCAGGAGGATTCCACCCCCAAAATTTTCACTGCCAGCACCAAAAAAAGCCGGTATCTCGTTGCTGTACCAGAATCCTATAGAAAGAAGCTCCGCAGCCTGCAGACTGTAGAAATGAAACCTGTATATCCACAGATACCTGATTCCCTAAAAGTGGATGAAGGAGCGGATTTGCTTCTGGCTGAAAGAGATGTTTCCGATAGCCTGACCCAGGAGCCATCGAAAGGACTTGATCCTGGAGACAGTGCTTATGCAATTACTAAAACGAAAGAAAAATACAATGTAGAACAGGATAACTACATGTGGTATTTCAGAAATGTATTGGTAATGCCTGATGTGCGGGCCGCAATGGAGGATAAGAAAAATAGTAAGCAGTCTCAGGCAAATGAAGCAAAGGGGGAGAAAGAAAAGGGTGGTTTCTTTAAAAATCTTCTTAATATCTTCAAGAAGAAACCAAAAGATTCAACAGATGTGAGTGCTCCTTTGTTACCTGACAATAATGATTCAACCTCTGCAGATAAACCTAAAGTCAAGAAAGTAAAGACCAAGGCGCCTAAAAAGAAAAAAGAGCCTGCTGTGAAGAAAAAAGACGAACCTGAAAAGAAGAAAGGTGACGCGAAGAAGGAGGAAGACGAAGACGATGGATTTTAATTCATCCGACTGATTTAGTCAAATAAAGTCAAGTTCCCGAACTGATCTGCTGGCGGAGCTGGAATAATTAATGATTTATCATCAATACTTATGTTGTTGATCCGTGGATCAATGGTGTAATGATCAAATCGCTCTGACTGAGATCCCTTAAGTAAAGCAACGAGTTCTTCGGGTGTGGTATTGGGATTCATCCAAAGATTTTCCTGTTCCTGATCAAAAATTGCCGGAATACGATCAGTAACCGAACCGTCATATGAATTAGCTAAGCAGGTAATCAATGTGAAGGTGTGAAATACTTCTCCGTTTTCGTCATCGTATTCTTCCCAAAACCCGGGAATAGAAAACAGTTGCTTTGACTTTAACGTAAACCGATAAGGAACAAGTGTTTTCTTCCCCAATTTCTTCCAGGCATAAAATCCATCAGCAGGAATAAGGCACCTGTTTTTCTTTAATGCTTTTTGCAGCAAAGGTTTCTCCATGATCTGCTCTGCACGAACATTAATCAGCTTTTCACTGATTGACTTATTTTTTGACCACTGTGGTGCTTCACCCCAATAGAAAAAAGATACTCCCTTACTGTAAAGTAGAATAACCGGAAGTAACTGGGCTGGTGCCGCATTATATCTTGGCTGATGTGATTCTGGTACATCAACTTTAAAGCGTTCTGCTATTTGTGCGGAAGAGTGTATAATAGAGTAACGCTCAATCATTGCATGATAAAATTAAGTGCACGTTGTTCCGACCAATATACTCCATTTTGATTGAATGATGCGAACCCGCAGTGGCCGCCTTGATCAGGCACTTCGAAAGTAATGTAGGAGTGTCTCTTCAACAGGTCTACAGGATAACACTCTTTACTTAAGAATGGATCGTTCTTGGCGCTGACTATCAGCGTTGGAGTTTTGACTGATGATAGAAAATGGATGGAACTCGACTTTGTATAATAATCAATTGCATCATCGAATCCATGCAACGGAGCGGTATACTGATCGTCAAACTCTAAGATAGTATTGATCTTTTTTAATTTATTAATGTCGAGTTCAGGATACAGTTTAGCTTTACCAATAACTTTCTTTTTCAGGCTCCGAAGGAAACGTTCGGAGTATATCCAGTTGGAAGGCCTTGAGATTTGAATACAGCTTGTATGCAGATGCATTGGTACGGAAAAAACCACTGCTTTATTGAATGAGGAGGGTAATTTGGTTCGCTCACCTAAGTACTTCAACGTCAGATTTCCTCCCAAGCTAAACCCGATAAGATTAATCTCATCGTAGCTATGAAGTGCTTCTGCCGTGTTTATTACACATTCCAAATCGTCCGTTGCTCCGCTATGGTAAAATCTTAATTGACGATTCATTTCCTCACTGCAACCCCGGTAGTTCCAGGCCATCACATCATAGCCATTGCTAAAAAAACCATTGGCCATACCGTTCACATACGCTCTTCGGGAATTACCTTCCAGGCCGTGAGATATGATAATCAGCTTCTTTGAGTTTTGCTTAAGCCAGTCAATATCGATAAAATCATCATCCGGAGTAGTGATTCGTTCCCGGCTCCAGGCAACTTCTACTTTACGAAAGAGAGAAGGGTAGATGGTTTGCAGGTGTGCATTGAATAACAGGGGAGGGGAAATATAACGATCGGTTGCATGCTGCATTTAAAAACAAAAATACAACTGCCAGAGAACTTGTTGTTCCTAAAATCAGAATTTAAAATCGCTAACGTTTTCTTACCAGCCTTTTCGCTGTTTCAGTGATGTGATGTGTGCGAGGTGATGTTCTCCATGCCACGCGTAGGTTCCGGTCAGATTATCCATTCGGATGTGTTTTTGTGTTTCCGGGTGGATGAATTGTTTTTGTAAATCGGAAGCAGAAAGCTGACGCAACAGCACAATCCATTTGGAGTGCAGACTTTTCAACAGAGTCAGTGACAATGAAGGATCTGCTTTTGTTTCCGGAGTTTCTGCCCATCCTTTTTCGTTATACGCTTTAATTACTGGGGTCTCTTCGGTAAGCATCCATTTATACCGGATGTACGCATTCATGTGGCTATCGGCAAGATGATGAACTACCTGGCGAACCGTCCACCCACCATCACGGTAAGGTGTATCCAGTTGTTCGTTTGAAAACCCGTGAATTGCTTTCTCTACTTTTTCAGGTAATGCTTCAATTCGTTGAATATATGCGGCAACCTCTTCAATGGTATGATGCGCCTCTCTATGAATAAATTTACCAATAGGATAACGTAGAAGATCTTCCATGTTTAAAAGCTAGAGTCAATGTAGAGATCAACGAATACTTTACTCGCTTAGTTCCTTTACGGCTTCCTTTCGTTCTTCCTCAGTGAAAGGTTTGTTGAGCTTTACAGGCTTTTTACGTTTTTTGCGAACGCGGATATTGGTAAACTCAATTAATAAAGAGAAAGCCACGGCAAAATAAATGTATCCCTTAGGAATATCTTTATGCAATCCTTCCAGCAAAAGAGTAAATCCGATCAGAATGAGGAACCCCAATGCAAGCACCTCCATTGAAGGGTGCTTTTTTATGAAGCTACTGATTGCTCCGGAGAAAAACATCATCACGATAATGGAGACAATAACGGCAATGATCATAATCAATACCTGTTCGGGAGGAACAATACCCACGGCAGTAAGAATAGAATCGAATGAAAAGATGATATCTAATAAAATAATCTGAACGATCGTACTTGTGAATGACGGAACTGCAGATTTTTTCTGTTCTTCTTCACCGTCTTCACCTTCCATCTCATGGTTAATTTCCATGGTACTTTTGGCAATAAGAAATAATCCGCCAAAGCCAAGAATAAGATCTTTACCGCTCAGTGCCATCTCATGTTCCATGAAATAGTTAGCCGGTATAGTGAATAATGGTTCAGTGAATCCGATGATCCAGGTAATGCCTAGCAGCAAACCGATCCGAACAAACATTGCCAGCGCGAGCCCGGTATTCCGCGCTTTTTTACGGTCTATTTCGGGCAGCTTATTCGAGACAATGGAAATGAAGATAATGTTGTCGATACCAAGCACGATCTCCAGAAAACACAAGGTTAACAGAGCGAGCCAGGTGTCAGGCTTTAGGAACAATTCCATACTACAGACTGAGGGGTTTGTTCAGTTTTGAAACGTCAAATTAAGCAAAGGGTTGAATATTCAAAAGGAAAAGAAAAGGCCTTTTTTCTATTTAGAAAGGCTCTTTTTTGCCCTTATTTGAGACAATAACAACCATCTGTTAGGAATGTTTTGAAAGCTGAAAGCCACAGCATTTTAAGAGTGTGGCTTTCAGCATAGTAACTATTTATTACGACCTATTGTTTATGAACAATAATGATCTTTTGATGGATCGCTTGTTTTCCGGACTTTATTCTTAAGATGTACAATCCTTCAGCCAGGTCACGGGTGTTGATTGTTTTTGTTTTTGATCCTGCCGAGAAGGAAGAGGTGAATGCATCCTTACCTAATTGATCGGATATTGTAATCAAACCATCTTGTGTTAATGTTGAAGGGAGCTGAATGGTAAGCTCACGGTCAGCAGGATTTGGATAAGAACTTATTCCTTCACTATCATTTTCAATTCCTGTAATTACAGTAGGTAGATTTGCAGGATGCTCAAGATAAGATGATTGTAAAACTTCTTTGGTTTCTATGTCTTGAACAAAAGCTACAATTGCCAATTCCTGTACATTGTTGATATTTTTTACTTCCCAGGGTTCCGGAGCAATAGTTAGGCTTTGATCGATAGCAAGCGGAAGACTAATCTCTGTACCCGATGCACTAGGTAATAATTTGCGCACAACGAATCCATCATTGCCCATTCTTTTCTATCACAGTGATTACAAGTGAAAGTTTTCCCGTTGAAATTGGTTTGATTGTTTTGAAATCAACGACTACAGCCAGCTTCTCGTTATCGGTCGGAACAGTCGATAGAGATAAAGATATTGGAGAAGGTACGAGTGATCGTAAACTAAATTGAGTATCAACCCAAGTTGCGTTACCTGCGTTGGTAAAATTGCCACTGCTAAAAAGACCGTCAAGATATCCTTTTGGTACGAGCGCATTTGAATTGGTTAATCCATAGAACCCAGCACGCGCATTGGCATCTGCCGGATTTTGCTTATTGATTTCGTCTGAGGCTGGCAACCCGATATGATACTCCAGTTTCACAATTTCATTGGTATTGCTTTTGAAATTATAGAAATCGATGTTGTTTTTTGCTGAGCCGCTTACTGTATTGTTTGTGAAATTTTCAGCAAGCACAAGTCTGTTTCGTTCTTCAATCTTTACATCGCTAAAAGCAAAACCATTGAGATTAAGCTGTTCATTAGATTGATCGCTTCCAAAAGCAATACGGAAGCGAACTTTATTTTTTGCCCCTGGGATAACATCTAAAGAATGACGGCCATCATACCAAATGGCATCTGCTTTTCGTGACCACGCTACACTGGCAGAATTAAAATTCTGTTCTCCTGGTTTTCCACTTACCCCTTGTAAATCATACCAATCCAATCCTGTTGATACGGATCCAATGAATCCTCCAAGTGTAGTCCAGGTTACACCGCCATCGGTAGAAAATTGAGCAGTTGTTCCGTCAATCTGAGGTTTGGTATCTGTCCAATAGCGGATAGCAAACAATGGTCTTTGATAAGCGGAAATGTCAAAGCAAGGACTATTCATAAATGATTTGTCATTGGGTAAATAACCTGCATTGTTCCATGCATTCTCCTGAAGTGAATTTTTATCGGCCGGTGCGGAAGGGCCAAACACCCATTTCGAATTTCCATTTTTATCTTCCGATACAAAATAACCATCGCCTCCGTTTAATGCTGACATTTGATAAATATTGGCAGGAGAAGGAGCTAGTGATTTTAAAACAGATACTTGTTTGGTTATGGTGCTGACGCAGCCTCCTGACGCAGCAGGTGTTCTTCCTGTAAGTGTTACATTATAAGGAGTAGTCTTATATGTGAAATAATGGAGAGGTTCACGATAGATTCCACTACTGTGTGGTTTTCCTGATTCCTGTACCAGATTTGATCCCTGGCCGAATCCAATTGTTTCGCCATCATCAAAATTCCATTGATACTCAAAAATAACCGGGCTACTCGCCCTGGCAATGAACTGAGTCTGATCTCCTTCGCATACATTTGAAACATCAAAATCTGCAGTAGGTATACCTCCAACTACCTGTTGCTTTGTAATTGACTCCTGGCAGACTTTTCCAGAATTTATAACAAAGGCAGCATTCAAAGAAACATTATAAACACCTTCCGAAAGGAAAGAGTATTGAACATTTTGGCCAATACTTTGAACGGGTGTTTGATCCTGAAAATTCCATGAATATGTAGTAGCTAAAGCTGTATTCAATGACACATCAGCACCATAATCAATTGCATCGCCTTTACATCTTGGAACAGGCGCAAAAGATGCCGTAGGACTTGGCAGTACTTTTATTGTTTTAGTGATAGGGCTGACGCAATTATTTGCACCCGAAAGCACCGAATAAGTCAATTCATAGTTTCCACCATTTTTATCATACTGCGAACTAAAATCAAATGTATTGCTGGATAACGGTGTAGAAATTCCGTTAATGGTGAAAGTACGTTTATTGGCATCAGGGAAAATGTTAAAAACAATGGGTTTAGCACCTTCATTTGAACAATAGACATCACCATCACTGAGACCTGAAAAATCAACGGTCAATCGAGGAGCAACATAGAAATTTACCGGTAGTAAAGTATTCGTGCAATTGTTGACGTCAGCTGCAGTGTAAATGACTTCGTACTGAATTGGGTTTAGTGCATCTGCTCCGAGCAATACAGATTGATCAAAATGATTTTTTGGATTAAACAGGACGACCGATGATGCAGGGTCTAAAGGTCCTGTTCCAAAAGATTCTGAAAAGGGTGAAGTTGTTCCTTTAAAGACGATCTGATACCATGATTTAGCCACGTTACCCTGCAGACTAACGGTTGGGTCATTGTAGCAACGATCAAACTGACTCCCTGCAGGTACTCCATTAATGGTAAAGGACGCGTCTGGCTTCTTATTAACGGTATAGTTGATAGTGGCAATTTTTCTGCAACCGTTCGGATCAGTAGCTGTTGCATTGACAACGAGGGGCTGATTCGCATTCGTAGTTCCTCCTGCGGCAATACTTGCATTATAGGCGTTCAAAGGGGTCAGGGTTGCATTACCCGAACCTGTTCCGTCATCAATCACACCAAAACCTGAAATTACCGAGGTGACACCAGCAAGCTGAGATGTTTGCAGATTTGCGACAGCTCCATCATTACAGAAAATCTGATTGGCAGGAGGAGTTGTTCCGCTAAAAGTAATTGAAGGTGGTGGCGAAATTTGAAAAGGCTTAATCACCGTGGCCGGAGCAGTGCATCCAGGTCCGGTATACGCATACTCTGTGTAGATCTGTTTAATTGGACCGGAATTATTTGAAGCATTATAAGCTGCTTGTAAATTGGAAATGATACCCGTACCTACACTGCTTGTAATGTTACCATT
>JBGATZ010000181.1:0-8776 GCA_044228905.1 Cyclobacteriaceae bacterium
GAAGCAGATGGTGATTGATGGCTATAAGATAAAGATGGTGCTCATCGTATGACATCATCACTTCCGTCTTCACCCGAGCAAAGCTGGTGTCCATCGGAAGGATCATGAAAAAGTCTTTAGCTACGGCAGCGACCTTCCAGGCTTCATCATCTTCAGAGCCATCAATCTTAACAGGAACAGTCGTCTTTTGAATTTGTAATTGATACTTATCATTCTTTTTCTGCGCAGACACGCAAAAAGAAAGAATGAAGAGTCCAATAAATAAGAGGAGCTGGGGTTTAGTCACTATTGCCGTATTCTAAGCAGGTTCTTCAAATATAAAAAGAGCAGTTTATAACGGACTATAATCAGATCAGGAAATTGAATAACCTATTCAAAAGGCTAAGGTGACGGGTGAATGGTAGGGGAGAAAGCAGTTGTTTTGATGCGGCCAAATTAAATTTTCCCTAATGCCTGTTCGTTAATAAAAAATTCAATGAGAGATCGATCTTATTGAAAAGATTTCCGTTTCGTACCTGTGTATAGTCATTCGTATTTAGTTTGTAAAAAAGCATTAGTTAATGAAAGATCTTTTTCTTCTCGACCCCGAAGTTACTTATCTCAACTGCGCTAACATGTCGCCCTTACTGAAGTCGGTAAAGCAGGCGGCTTATGATGGAATTGAGATTCGCGCTAATCCGTGGAAGCTGACGGGCCAGAGCTGGTTCAATGATGCAGAAGTATTGCGCGGAGAAGCCGCCAAAGTTTATCAGACTTCTGCAGACAATATTGCGATGGCACCATCAGCGAGTTATGGACTAGCCACTGTGGCAAAGAATATCAAACTGAAAGCAGGGCAGGAGATTATTGTCTTGGATAAACAATTTCCGTCCAACGTTTATGTGTGGGAGAAACTGGCAGAAGAATTTGATTTGAAGCTGGTGACAGTGAAGCGCGAAAATGGTAAGTCGTTTACCGATGCAGTCGTTGAAGCCATTTCTGATCGCACAGGTATTGTAGCTGTTCCCAATTGTCATTGGATGGATGGTTCATTAGTTGATCTGGAAAAAGTAAGTAAGAAGGCGAAGTCGGTGAGTGCATTGCTGATTCTTGATCTGAGTCAGTCACTGGGTGCACTGCCAATTAATATTGAGCAGATTGATCCCGACTATGCTGTAGCGGTAGGGTACAAGTGGCTGATGGGCCCTTATGGTTTTGCTTATCAATATGTTGCACCACGCTGGCAGGCGGTCTGGGAACCATTGGAATATTCATGGATGGTGAGAAACAAGAGTGAAGACTTCTCTACGCTCACACATTACACCTCTGAGTTTAAAAGAGGTGCAAGAAAATTTGATGTAGGGCAGTTTACTAATTTCAATACTGTGCCGATGTTGATTGCAGCATTGAAGCATATCAATCAGACCGGAATTGATAAAATTCAGACGCATACCAAATCACTGACGGACCTTATTAAAGAGTTTAATAAGTCGGAAGGGAATGACTATGGCGAAACGGCTGGTCACATGGTAGCCATTCCGTTTGGGAATCGAGATGCAGACAAAGTAAAGAAGGTCTTATCGGAAAAGAAAATTATGGTCAGTTATCGCGAGTCGATTATACGCATCGCACCGAACGTTTATAATTCAAAAGAGGACATTGAGAAATTGCTAAACAACCTCTAATTTTTGTTTCTACAGATGCACAGATATTGAGGATCAAATCCCACAAAGTCCACGCTCAGCTGCTTTTCCGAATGCCACCTGGCGCATTAATTTAAATTATTTCTGTAACCTCCCATCCGAATTGAGGTATTCCATGCAACGGTTTCACCCTTCGGGGGTCTTTGCTTCATAATTTAATTCACATCCCATGCTGAATCATTACCTGCTCCTGATTTATCGCAATTTTCTTCGGTCTAAAAGTTATTTTGGTATCAACCTGACCGGGCTTACGGCTGGTCTGGTGTGTACACTTCTTATTTATCTATGGGTAAGGGATGAGTACCGGATGAATAAATTTCATGAGAACGATGTACGACTCTTTCAGGTAATGGAGCATCAGAAATACGCAGATGAAATAATGACCACTTCATCTACTCCCGGGATATTGGCAGAGACTTTCAAACAGGAAATGCCGGAAGTGGAGTTTGCGAGCACTACTACATGGGTGAGTCCTTACACATTGTCTTTTGGCGATCATAATGTGAAGGCAGAGGGATACCACGGAGCTGAAGATTATTTTAATATTTTTTCATTTAAGCTCATTCAGGGCGATCGCAACCTTGTATTAAAGGATAAATATGCCATAGTGATCTCACGTGAGCTTGCAAAAAGGTTATTTGGCACGGAGGATAATGTGCTGGGTAAAACCGTAGAACTACAGCACGATAAGTCATTTCATGTAACAGGTATTTTTGAAAAGAACAGAAACAGTTCGTTGCAATTTGATTTTGTCCTATCCTATGAATACTACAAAGACGATAACAAATGGGTAACAGAGTGGGGCAATAATGGACCGTCAACTTATCTTGTTCTGCGCAAGGGAAGTGATCCGGTGGCATTCAGTAATAAGATCAAGGAGTATGTTAAAGGAAAAAATAAAGACACAAACGTTTCTCTTTTTCTCCAGAAGTATTCAGATCGATACCTGCATGGTAAGTATGAGAACGGAATACAGTCAGGCGGACGTATCGAGTACGTGAAACTGTTCTCCATCATTGCTATTTTTATTCTGGTTATTGCGTGCATCAACTTTATGAATCTTTCTACGGCACGTGCATCGAGGAAGGCCAAAGAAGTAGGAATTAAGAAATCGATTGGTGCTGCCAGGGGTTCTCTCATTCTTCAGTACATGAGTGAATCAATAGTTACCTCGCTGTTGTCTTTAATGATTGCAATTGTTATCGTGTGGATGTTTCTTCCTCAGTTCAATGTGATTACCGATAAAAAAATGGAGCTGACACTGAATGATCCTCAGTTATTTCTATCCTTCATTGGTATCTCGCTATTTACCGGTTTGATTGCTGGCAGCTATCCGGCTCTTTACTTATCTGGTTTTAAGCCTGCTGCAGTATTAAAAGGCGTTGTGCGCGGATCAATGGGGGAGTTGTGGGCAAGAAAAGGATTGGTGGTTTTTCAGTTTTTTCTTTCTGTTATTTTAATAGTATCTGTGCTGGTTATCTATAAGCAAATTGAGTTTGTACAGAATACCAATCTTGGTTATAAGAAGGATCATTTAATTCAGCTGCCTCGTGAAGGAAAGCTGTGGGGTGACCAGTTGAAAACATTTCTCACAGAAGTGCGAAGAACTCCGGGCGTTGTAAGTGCATCGAGTATCGGGCATAGTTTGCTGGGGAGAAGCAATAATACAAGTGGATTAAAGTGGGAAGGGAAGAATCCGGAGGATGTCATTCTCTTTGAAAACATGGGTGCTAATTATGGCATCTTTGAAACACTGGGTCTGGAATTCGTTGATGGCCGGGCATTTTCAGAAGAAAACGGAGCAGATACTTCAAAGATTATTTTTAATGAAGCGGCCATTCGGGTAATGAATCTGAAAGATCCCATAGGTAAAAAGATTCGGTTGTGGGATCAATATGATCTGGAGATAGCCGGTGTGGTAAAAGATTTTCATTTTTCATCGTTGCATGAAGTAGTCAATCCGGCATTCTTCAGGCTAACTCCAGGAAACACCTGGACCATCATGATTCGTCTGGAGGCTGGCAGAGAAAAGGAAACACTTGCCTCATTGACAAAATTATACTCGCAGTTTAATCCCGGATTTACTTTTGAATATCAGTTTCAGGATGTGGAGTATGCTGAGCAATATGCATCTGAGCAACGCGTAGCCACTTTATCAAGTTATTTTGCTGTCATCGCTATTCTTATTTCCTGCCTGGGATTATTCGGATTAGCTGCCTTTACTGCGGAGCGGAGATTGAAAGAAATTGGTATCCGCAAGGCGCTTGGTTCTTCGTCAACAAATATTGTTATACTCTTATCAGGCGACTTTACCCGAATGGTATTACTCTCTATTTTCCTCGGACTACCAGTCAGTTACTGGTTATTAAACAGATGGCTCGCTGATTTTGCTTTTCATATTGATCTTGAAGTGTGGTACTTTTTAGCGTCAGGAGGAGTGGCGTTATTGATTGCTTGGATTACTGTTGCCTCACAGGCAATTAAGGCGGCAAGTGTTAACCCCGTGAAGTGTCTGAGAACGGAATGATCAATTAATCAATGTGCCAATGATTGATTGTTACTTAATGATCATTGGCATACTTTCAATTAGCGAATATTCATTATCTTCATTCGTTCAATTCATCGTATGAAGATTCGTTCTGTTCTATTCGCTTTTTTAATTCTGATTTTAGGTTGTGGAGAAGAGGAAAAGTTTGTCCCCCAATATCAGGTACCCGATACATTGGTACCTTATGTAGATACTTTTATTAAGGAAGCAGCTGCGCGTGGATTCAATTATACGATCGAAAATCTGATCATCCGGTTTGATGATACTATGGACGCATCAGTATGCGGTAAGTGCAATGATGCCAGTACCAACGCAAAGGTTCAGAAAATCATCTCGTTGCGTTCCGGATTTCCCTGCTGGTCTCATAAGCTTGAACTGGAAGCACTTCTCTTTCATGAATTGGGACATTGTTTTCTGGCGCGGCAGCATCTCTCTGAATTATTACCCAATGGTGATCCGAAAAGCATTATGATTGCGGGAAACCAGGCTCTTTATTCACCTTGTGTGTATGATGTTGATGCCAGCGATTGTGATAAACTTTATAAGCGGGAGTATTACCTGGATGAACTCTTCGATATCAATGCACCTGTACCAGACTGGGCAAAATAATTACTAAGCCCGATGTGGAAAATGTGCAGATGAAATTGTCAGTATTACTTCAATCATCTGCACATCGATACAAGTAATTAGTCTACTCCACCTTTGCGGGTTGCTTTCTTTTGTTCCGGCCAGGGAGTTAATTCACCTGTCTTGGTATTGATCGGCATTACGCTCTTATCGCGTGATGTTTTTGCCGTATCTTCACTTGCCATATAGGCCATGATTGCCGCAAGGATCGCATTGTTACGTACATCATCAAATACGATTTTGTCGTAGGTATCGCGATTGGTATGCCAGGTATAGGTTCCGTATGACCAGTTCAGTGAGCTTAATGAAAATGCCGGGGCACCTACGGCAACAAATGAAGCGAAATCTGAACCACCACCACCAGGCGTACCGGGAAATTTAGTTTCGATCGGAGTACGGATGGATTCCGGAACTTTAGATAACCATCGTGTGATATAATCGTACGAATTCAAAAATCCCTGACCAGAAATGTTCACCACCCGTCCTGTACCATTGTCCTGATTGAACAATGCCTGAAGATTGGAAACGATCTCCGGATGATCTTCTACAAATGCACGGGAGCCATTCAATCCCTGCTCTTCGCTTCCCCAATGTCCAACTAAAATTGTTCTCTTTGGATTAGGATACACTTTTTTCAGGATGCGCATGGCTTCCATCATCGTTAGTGTTCCTGTTCCGTTATCAGTAGCACCATTCGCACCATCCCATGAATCGAAGTGTGCTGATAACATTACATATTCATTGGGTTTTTCCGTGCCTTTGATCTCAGCAATTGTGTTGAAAGTAGGGACAATACCCAGTTCTTTTGAATCCGCTTTAATACTCAACTTTGGTTTGATTCCGGACTCAGTCAGACGATAGATCATTCCGTAATCTTCCAGGGAGATATCTACTGTTGGAATCTTTTTAGTATTAGCTCCAAAGATTTTGTTAGCACCAAAGCCTTTCGACCAAAGTGACGTAATTACTCCTGCAGCTCCGGCTTTCTCCAATGCCACTGGCAATGTTCTTGTAGTCTTTCCCGTGTTGTTGATTCGTTTGGTCCATGCATCAGTTTGTTCTGTGCGTGCCTTCTTCATCTTTTCAAATGATTCTTTTGTTCCGAACTCTTCCCAGTTGTAATCTGGCCGCCCGGTAGGTTGATTCATAGAGATCATTACAAACTTCCCTTTTACATTGGGCAACCACTTTTGAAAAGCGATTGAATCGCTGAACTCAGGAAGAATGATTGTTTCAGCAATAACGGCTTTCCCTCCTGTAGACGGACTCCACGCCAGTTGCATTCCCTCGAGTGATTTCACACGTGGATAAACCATGTCAATATGAGAAACTCCCCGTTCCCAACCGCGCCATTCGCCCCATTGTTCATTTCGAACGGGTATTTTCCACTCTTCATATTTCTTCACGGCCCAGTCATTGGCCTGCTTCATTTGAGGCGATCCTACCAGACGTGGACCAATTCCATCAATGAGTTCATGCGCCAGTTTTTCCAGCTGTGAGTTTTCGTTTGCCTCTTTTACAATGGCATCCACAATGGGATCTTTGATCTGGGCGACTGAAAGACCAGCTATTCCAACGAAAAGAATAAGTAATGACTTTTTCATGTAAGATTAAATAAGTTGGCAATCAGTTAAATTGTCTACTGATTGCCAATGACTATTTTTTGAAATGATTTAAATGGTATTCGGACGGCTGCTTTACCTGGAAGCAGCAACGGTTGGTTTGAATTTTCCATAGATGGCATCGCGAAATACCTTATGTAAATTGTTGTCGAACGGAAATTTCTGAACAAAGAGTACTGCAGTCAGTTCATTTGTAGGATCTACCCAGAACAACGTACTTGCCGCTCCATCCCAGAAGAACTCGCCTACTACACCATTTTTTTCTTCTGCCGTTTCAGGTGGAGAAAGGCGAACAGCGAAATCAATTCCAAAGCCTACCCGGCCTTTGCTTGGCAGCCACATTCGTTCGGTAACGCTGTCAGCAAGCTGATTGGTAGCCATCAGTTTTACCGTTTCTTCTTTTAAGATCCGTACACTATCTAATTGTCCTTCATTCACGAGCATTTGTGCAAAACGCATATAATCATCGAGTGTAGAAGTGAATCCAAACCCACCGGGTTTGAGTGGCCATTCCTGTCCATTGAAATCATTAGCGACAGAATCAGGAACTCTTGCCAGTTTGCCATCTTCCCCTTTGTTATACATAGCTGCGAAACGTTTAAAGTCAACCGGCACATAGCGTGTCGAGTTCATCTTCAATGGATTCAGAATATTTTCCAATACATATTGATCAAATGGTTTACCTGAAATACGTTCAACGATAAAAGCCTGTACGTCCACACAGATTCCATACGACCATTGTTCTCGGGGTTGAAAGGCGAGTGGGAGAGTGCCCAGTTTCTTCGCCATTTGAGCCAATGTATTTTTCTTATTTCGTGCATCGGTTTCTTTGACCAGTATACCAAGTTGTGGATGACTGTCGTTGGCAAAGCCAGCAGTGTGACGAGTGATATCGCGGATGGTTACTGGTCGTTTCAATGGCTCATATTTCAAGTTGCCTTTTTCATCGACACCGGCAAATACTTTGAGATCAGCAAACTCCGGAGCGTATTTACTCAATGGGTCATCCAGCTGAAATAGTCCCTTTTCATAGAGCTGCATCAATGCCGTTCCGGTTATGGGTTTGGTCATAGAAAAGATCCGAACGATCGTATTGCGATCCATCGGTATATTTGCTTCACGGTCGGCAGAACCAAAGGAGTTAAAGTAAACTTCCTTATTTTTTTCAAACACCAAAGCAGAGGCACCGGCCAGCTCTCCACTGGTTACTAATTCCTTCAAAGTCGAATCAATCCTCGCTTTAGTAGCTTCTTCGACAATGGTTTGGTCATCTGCTGGCGATTCTTTCGGTTTGCATGATGTAAAACCAATAACGATAATAACCGAAATGTAAATAGCGTATTTCATAAGTGGCATGGATTGAATATGAAATAGTGAATTAATTATGATTTTCAAAAATAGAATTACAGAAAAGTAAAATATAGGATCATTCACGGCTTGTAGCCTGTTTTATCTATTTTTGATCAACCCAAAAAACCATTTTGTGAACTTCCTTATTCGTTGGTTGTTTTGCATAGCGCTCGTCCATGTTAATACGTTCGTTTTTGCCCAGCATGATCATGTTACGTTATCTCTTGGTCCGGTATTGCCGGTTGGGAAAGATTTAGCGAAAGCCTATTCAATGGGAATGCGCCTGGAAGCAGGTCCCCGTTTTAAGATTTATAAGATATGGAATATTAATCCTGTTGTGGGCGGAACAATGTATGCCAATTCCCCAAAATCATCTTCTGTTCGTGAAGTGCTCATTTTCTATTCTGCTCAATTGAGATTATCACACCAGCTGGGTGCAGGTAAAATCACTCTTGAGCCGATGTTGTCAGCGGGTTATAATTGGGGTAAAGATTATGCTGTAAATAAAGACCGCGTTTTTCCTGGCAACTATTTCGACAGGCAGCTGCCATTATTGAACTTCAAAGGATTCATAGCTCAGGCAGGAGTAAAAATAAATCTGACCAAAAGGGTAGGTTTTTCTATGGAGTATCAGTTGAGTAATCCATATGGAACGTTATCTGATGAGGCGAAGAAATCTTTTCCGAATTATGGATCGAATTCACTTTACGGACCAGTTGTTTCTTTTGAGAAGCAAAGATTTAAGTTGGATAACATTTCACTAAACGTCTGGTTGAATTTATGATGTCTCGTTTCGTTTTCTTTTGTTGTCTTGCCGCTTTGACCGGATGCACCAATGATGATTTATTGGTTAGTCAGTTTGATCAGCTAAAGACTCAGGCAAATCCTTTTTTCTCAGGTTCGTGTCACGACATGGAGAGCCGGATGTTATCCGAGAATTCTGCGTT
>JBGATZ010000182.1:0-2410 GCA_044228905.1 Cyclobacteriaceae bacterium
TTTCTTCTCTTATTGCAGTCACCACCATGCTGGCGGGTTGCTACCCTGCGTTTTATTTTTCTTCTTTTCAACCGATTAAGGTATTGAAAGGAAGAATTCAGGTAGCAAAAAATGCGTTTGTACCACGCAACATCCTTGTTACTGTTCAATATGTGTTCGCGGTTTTTCTGGTTATCGGAATGATAGTCGTCTATAAACAAATTCAATATGCAAAGGGACGACAGTTGGGGTATGATCAAGAAAATCTGATCATGATACCTTTTAATGATGAGATTCAGACAAATTATTCTTTTGCAAAAAATGAATTGCTAAAAACAGGTTTGATAGAATCTATTACTCGATCAAATCAAGCTATCTATCAGAACTATTACGATGAATTTGTTGAATGGGAAGGAAAATCGAATACAGAAAAAATTACTTTCTCATATGTCTCAACCGACTATGATTACGTTACAACTAACCGCCTTAAAATCATAGAAGGACGCGACTTCTCAGAAAAATTCTCTACGGACTCCAGCGCTGTACTGGTAAATGAAACAGCTGTTGCCGTGATGGGCTATAAGGATCCTGTAGGGAGGACAATTAAGTTCAGAAATAAAGAATGGACAATCATTGGGGTATTGGATGATGTGGTAATGGATTCTCCTTTCGAGCCGATTGCTCCGTTGTTTGTAGGAATGATCGGTGGATATCATCAGTACCTAACCCTGCGGTTAACAAAAACAGATAACCTTTCTTTACAGATAAGTCAGCTGGAAATGACGCTGAAGAGGATAAATCCCGCTAACGCTCCCGAGATCATGTTTGCTGACGAGAATTATGCGTACAAATTCAGAGCAATTGAATTAGTTGGCAAACTCTCCAATCTTTTTGCTGCTCTTGCTATCTTACTTACAGCACTAGGTGTATTTGGTTTAGCTGCCTATACAGCAGAACAACGAACCAAGGAAATGGCAATCAGAAAAGTGCTGGGTGCAACTTTAAGTTCATTGCTGCTCCTGCTATCCGCTTATTTTGTTCGCATCGTTTTACTTTCTGTGATGATCGCTGCACCGATTTCATGGTGGGTATTGGATAATTACCTGCAAAATTACTCGTACCGAATCGATATCCCCTGGTGGACAATCCCACTCACATCAATTGTGATTTTTGGGATTACCCTGTTTATTGTATTCACGCAGGTGGCCCGCACCGCATCGGTGAATCCGGTTAACTCTCTGAAGAGCGAATAGCCACAGCTAGAATAAGAGAACCTTTGTAAATACTATTTGAAAGCACGGAGCGTTATAGCAAGCGCTGGAACTGGAGGGACGGAAGAATTTTAAAAACCCTAAATCAAACCTCTCCCATGCGTAACCGCGATATCCTTTTATTTCTACTATGTATTGGCGTGAATGCCTATGCTCAACAAGAGCAGGAACAACCAGTTAAACGACCTATCAGGGAATCAAAAAGTTTTTTTCAGGTCGCTCTTTTCCCCGGTGTTAGTTCCAATGGTATTTACAGCGGTTCTTACTATAATACAATTTCACTCAATATTTTCGGAGGCCTATCGGCTGGAAATAAATTTCTGGAATTAAGCCCGATCTCTAATGTCAATCTAAAAAAGTCAACGGGTCTTCAGTTTGCCGGACTGGCCAACGTTGTTGGTGCGAATGCATTCGTGAATCTTACTGTGGCAGAAGAACGCAACATGATCAACAAAGAAGACTTCGAATCTAACTTCCAGGGAATTCAGGTTGCCGGTTTCCTGAATTATGTCCGTGATCATTCAGGCGGAATTCAATTGGCGGGCTTATTGAATGTAGTAGGCGGAGATTTGAAAGGAGTTCAGATTGCGGGTATTGGAAATAGTTCTGGCAATGGCACCAACGGATTCTCGGAAGGATTTCAATTGGCGGGTTTATACAATATTTCAAAGGAATCCATCGCAGGTTTTCAGATCAGCAGCTTGTTTAATTACACTGATGGCGCACTGTCAGGAACGCAATTGGGCCTGATCAATAAAGCACGCATTATGTATGGAAGGCACACACTCCCTCCAACAAGGGCAAAGTCATTGCAGTTGGGTCTTCTCAATTTCAGCAAAGAGATGGATGGAATTCAAGTCGGACTAATCAATTTTGGAGGGAAAGCATTGGGTACGCAAATAGCACTGATTAACTTCTTTGCAAAGTATCCTACGAAAGAAGATGTGCCGAAAGTTTTACCGATTGCACTTTTGAATTTTGGATCAGTGGGATCCGTTCTTCGTGTTAGTCACAACGATTTGTTCCCGATCAATGTGGAACATACCACAGGAAATAACAGCAACGGCACACAAACTCAGTCAGGTATGCCTTATTCCGGCAGAAATGTCATTTACAATCAGAATGCATTGTTTGCGGGTTACAACCCTTTCCGGGATACA
>JBGATZ010000182.1:2430-8708 GCA_044228905.1 Cyclobacteriaceae bacterium
ATATGGATTTGAAAAAATATTTTATAATAAATCAAGTATGAATCCTAAGGATCCCCGCAACCGGATACGAGTGATGTCAGGTGGTCTTCGTGTGGTGAGACTTAACCGACAAATGAAACTGGATAAAGAGTTTAATCTTGTCACGCGTATTCATGGGGAGTATGGCAGAAGGTTCAAAGGCAAGTATGTTTTTGTAGGAGCGGCATTGAATTACTTCATTCATGATGCTGGAGTAGAGATGAAAGAGTATGGAATTAACAGTGCAATTATCCCGGTAGGAAAACTTTTCAATCAGAAAGCAGAAGTGTGGCCCGGATATTCTGTAGGAGTTCAGTTATAAAAAAGTAGTACTTCCAGGAATCAAGAATCCAGTATCGTTAAAAAAAACAATGAAACTTTAAAGTTTAGGTTATTAAAAACGGAAATCAGATAATCATCACGTAAGCCAATGCACCATAATTTCCTTTTTGAAAGGTAGTGCCGTTGGTGTAACCATTCACACCGTTACCTTCTTGTATAATGTAGTGAAAGCTCAGTTTACTGCTCTTTTTATTTAAGTACCAATTTACACCGATATCGTAGAGACGATCCTGACCGGAAGAGACGTAGCCCTCGTCACCTTTAAAATGAGTCACCATCACGCTAGGCTCAATAAAATATTTGTTATTGATGACTACATTGTAGCCGGCACGTACATGCCCGGTTTGAGCATTGTAAGTTGCTCCTTCACTTGTCCTTTGCAACCAATTCCATTCGCCATCGAGATTAAGGTTTTTATAATTAAGCAGAATGTCGCCTCCAAAAGAAAAATTAGCAGTGAACAAGTCGCTCTTTTCCTGTTGTGAGCTGTATCCTGATATGGTTATTCCTTTTCTTTCGTTAAAAAAGTTATTTGCATCATAATTGATAGTATATGATTTCTTTTCTGAGTCACCTATCGTTAAGGCTATCCGCTCTACCGTGAGCGGACTCCATGCAATTCCTGACGTCTCCACTTCTTTTGATGTGCTATTGTTGTCATACACTCCTACATTGTATTCAATACTGAACTGACTTGATCTTTTCAATCCCCCGATATTAATGCCAGTGGTTCGCCCATAGTTTTTGCCAGTAATATGTTGACGCACATATGTTTGAGACACCGATTTATCCAGTGAGTTCACCAATAAATCTCCGGTAATGGATTCACGTGCAAATTGAGGCTGGAAAAAACCTCCGGTTATATTAACCAATTCATTTTTAGTTAAGTGCCACGTCATATATGCATCCAGGATTCCAAGCGTACCGGCATTCGTTCCGCCTCGAACCGCACTGTATTTGTCTTTGCCGAGATTATCGAATTGAACGGTGAGAACGTAATTAATTGTTTTATATGGTTTGCCTTTAAACCCCAGGCGTGCTCTTCTCGCCAGGAAGTTCACCCGATCCTGTACCGGTTCAAGAGGTCCGTTTGTAACTAGCTGTGCTTTTTCATTTGTAGAATAAACAGACCATAACTGAAGACTTCCCGTAGGTTGAATGAATTTGAAAAGGCTGTCGGGTTTTGAAAAATATTTTTCCTGAGCGAAAGCAGTTGACGAAAAAAAAGCAATTAGGAGCAGAACTAAATGATTTGTCTTTTTCATTTTCTTAAGCATTCACTGTTACATGATTATTTATGTGAACTCCGTTCTCTTTGCCAGTGCTGCGATTATCTTTATTTTGAAGCAAGGGCAATCCAAGGCTCATGGCTTGACGATTGTAGAGCTCAATGGCAAAGTCTTCATCAGTAATATGGTATCTCGCCCCGATGTACTTGAAAATCTTTCCATCCTCGTCACGCACTGGCATAATGGTCGCGTCAACCCAGTAATGGCTTCCGTCTTTTGCTCTGTTCTTAATAATTCCTTTGAATGCCTGACCGCTTTTAATTGTCTCCCAGAATAGCTTGAACAATTCCTTGGGCATATCGTCATGACGGAAGATTTTGTGTGGCTTGCCAATCAACTCCTCGCGATGATATTTGGAAACCTGGCACAGCTTATCGTTAACCATCAGAATGTTTCCGTGAATATCTGCCTCAGATAAGATAGTAGTGAGGGCAAATACATTTTCACGGACCTTAAGATTTTCCATGATCTTCCTGTTTTCGTCAGCTTGTCTGCCCATCTGTTCCTGGGTGGCAGAAAGTTCTTCCATATTCTGACGCATCTCTTCTTCCTGTGCCTTCATCTCTTCGGCCATCTGCTGACTTTGTTCCAGCAGGCGCTTTGTGTTTTCGTTTCCACGTACGGTAGAGATGGTGCTGGCAATACTTTCCGCAATCTTTTCGATGAAGGTAATTTCATGAAGTTCCAATGTTTTAAATGAAGCCATTTCCAATACTCCATATACATTCTCATTGTGAATTAAAGGCACAAGAATGAGCGTGCGTGGTAATGCCTGACCTAAACCTGAAGTAATGCGAACGTAATTTTCAGGTACTTCTCTCAAATGAATAGTATGTCGTTCCAATACACACTGACCTGCAAGTCCATCGCCAAAACCAATTTTCTTGTTAATGAATTTCTTTTTTTCGTACGCATAAGCAGACGCAAGTTCAAGTGTATTTGGTTGTTCTTCGTCAACTATAAATAATGCTCCCTGATTTATTTTCAGGTAGCGTACCAGTTCCTTTAGAATTTCGTCCGCGAGATTTTTGGTGTTAGTGTTATTTCTCCGAAGAACATCTCCCAGCCGTGCAAGACCTTCATTTGCCCAGTCACGGATGTTTTTCTCTTCTTCAGCTGTTTTTAAATTATTGCGCATAACCAGGAGTTCGGTTCCGAGCGTGTCTTCATTGCTTAATGGAGCAAAATCCTGATTGAGATTTCCCTTTCCTATTTCTTTTGCAAACGAAGTATACGTCTTCAGTCCATCCACCAATGAATTCAGCGATTTAGTCATCTCACCCACCTCGTCTTTGCGTCTACTCTCGGCATGATTGATTTGCTCACCCTGTGACAGCTGTTGTAGTTTTTCTTTGATTACAACAATGGCATTGGTTAGCTCTTTGCTGAAATAAAAAGAGATGGATAATCCGATAGCCAGGATGATAATGCCAATCGTGATAATAAATAATACCATCTCACTGATCTGTTTGCTTAACGCTTCCCTTTTTTCCGCAACACCCGCTTCAATCTGATCGGTATAGAATCCGGTGGATACGATCCAGCCTAATGGTTTGTAAAGACGGGAATAGGAGATCTTATTTTCAATTTCATCTGTCCCTGGTTTTTTCATGATGTATTCCACGAACGCATCTCCATTTGCATTTGCAAGTTCTGCTCTTACCTGGTAGATATTTCTGCCTTTTTCTTTTTCAACATTATGTTTAGGGTCATCCAACACTTCCCCCTTCAGATTTTTCTTTTCAGCATGCATAAGCATGGTAGGAAAAGGCAGCTTGTTGTCGGTTACCCAGAAGTATCCCTTACCCTGATCAAATCTAACCTGTGAAAGCTGAGCCAGGCTTTTTTCCAGGATCACAGTTTGCGATATTCCTGTAGTTGAATCAAGACTTTGCTTGTGGGCATCCTCAATTACACCATAGGCAACATCAGTGATGTGTTTGAGATAGAGTTTTAGTTTGGAGAATTCATCGTTGCGATATTCTTCGATGTCAGCAACAGCTTTTTTCCTGATTTTGTAAATGGCTACAGAACTAATGGCAATAACAGGAATAATCAGTGCAAGGCTGATCAGCAGTGTGATTTGCTGTTTCAATTTCATGACGAGGGGCTTTATGGACTGCAACATTACTGCCATTTTTCGCCTCAGATCAGTCTGGGTGATTAAGTGGCTGCTACTGGTTAGCAACCGGTACTTCCTGATTTTATCAATTTCATAGGAGCAATCTGAAATTCCGGCATTTCTGAAACGCAATCGTTTGGTATTGGAGAGAAGAGGTATGCAGTATTTCCGTTTCTGTTAAAGAAAAAGGGAATGACTTCATGCCATTCCCTTTTTAAATTAATTCCGCATGCGATTTTATTTGAATTCCGAAGGGATCAGTCGTTTCTCTTCACACTTGTTTTTTGTGACATTTCCTTTACCAGTTGGTAAAGAAATTCCTGCCCTTCGTAATATGCTTTGACACCCACCCGCTCATCTTTTCCATGCGCTCTTGAATCGGTGACATCGCCAAAAATTCCACATACACCATAGGTAGGAATGCCTGCATTGCGGAGGTGTGCTCCATCTGTTGCCCCTGTTGACATAGTAGGAACTACGGGAACACCGGGCCACATTTTCTGAGTGATATTTTCGATGGGTTTGAACACATCGGGATTAAGGCCTGACGGAGGACTTGCATTTGCTTCATTCTTTGCAACCACGGTCACACTCTTATCATCAATTACCTTGATGAGTGTCTCCTTAATCATATTTGGATCTTCTCCCGGAAGAATGCGGCAGTTGATCGTAGCTGTAGCTTGTTGTGGTAAAGCGTTTTCTGCATGACCGCCAGTAAGCATTGTAGCCACACATGTAGTACGAAGTAATGCGTTGTAGTTGGGATAAACGGATAATCTTTTTAGGGCTTCGGGATCATAGTTTGGTTTGACGATCTCCGCCATGTCGGCAGCCAGTTGACCAGTCTCGATCTTTGATGATTTTTCGAAATACACGCGTGTTCCATCATTGAGGTTCAAAGGGAAATCGAATTTACTCAAGTTGTCCAGCGCATGAGCTAGCCGATAAATTGCATTGTCTTTACGCGGTTGTGAACTGTGTCCACCGCGATTAATAACCGTTAATGTATAGCTCTGAAATACTTTCTCACTCATTTGTACCTGGTTGAGAATTTTCTTCCCGTCTTTTTCCTGGCCACGGCCACCTTCATTCAATGCAAACTCAGCATCAATCAGTTCTTTGTGATTATCAAGCAACCATTTTACGCCATTATGTTCTCCTCCTTCTTCATCTGCGGTAAGCGCCATAATGATATCACGATCCGGAGTGAATTTTTCCTTTTTCATACGGATCATATTGGCAACGAAAATGGACGCCATTGCTTTGTCATCGCTTGATCCGCGTGCATAATAGAAACCATCGATTTCTTCAAACTTAAAAGGATCAGTAGACCAATCTACGCGTGGAGCTTCAACCACATCCAGGTGAGCAAGTAGAAGCAATGGTTTCTTCTTGCTTTTGCCTGACCCTTTTAACCGTGCTACAATATTTCCTTTATTCTCTGCAGCGCCACCAAGAAAGATATCAGCATCGGTATAGCCCGCTGCCTTCAGGCGTACCGCCACCGCTTCCGCTGCTTTGGTAGTGCTTCCTGTTGAATGAGTGGTGTTAATCTCAATCATCTCTTTGAAAATTTCACGAGTGAGCTGAGGATCAGGTTGGGCAAAGGTGAGCAACGATGCCAAAGCAAAGGCTGTCAGAAAAAGAACTTTAATCTTATGCATGAGGTTAGGTTTACTTCATTTCTAAAGTAATTAAAAAAGAAGACAAGTAAACCCAAAAATGATGACTGGCGACTGAAACGGTTGCAGTAGATGAATTAACCAAATTTCTCCATTCTGCGCATGCTCTCCTGGGTGGCTTGCATCTCTTCCATATTCTGACGTAACTCTTCTTCCTGTGCTTTCAATGCTTCGGCTTGTTGCTGTGATTCAGCAAGAAGTCGTGAGGTACGTTCATTGGTTTTTGTTGCGCTGATCGATGACGCGATTACTTCACCGGCTTTTTCGAGAAATTCGATTTCGTGTGGCTGGAACTTCGTGAAGCTTGCCATCTCCAATACTGCTTCAACACGATCGTTTGACTTCATTGGAACGATGATCAGGCAGGTGGGTGTTGCCCCGCCAAGTCCTGAGGTAATGGTGATGTATCCTTGTGGAATTTTAGTGAGCAGAATAGTTTGACCCTCGAGATAAGCCTGACCAATTAATCCTGATCCCAGTTCAATTCGTTTGTTAATGTATTTTTTGCGATCAAAAGCATAACAGGCAGCCAGGTTCAGATAAGGATCTTCTCCATCGCTATCATGAAGCAGGAATAAACTTCCCTGCTGCGCTTTCATGTGCTTTGTTAAAAACTGAATCACTTCATTGCACAGTTTTTCGATGTTGTTCTGATTGTTACGTGCTACTTCTGAAAAGCGCGCCAATCCTTCTGTGCTCCAGATCCTTTTTTCATCCTCATCTTTTAATTTCTTCATCTGATCCCGCATTTTGATCAGATCTCCACTCAGATTTTCGTGGTTGAGTTCTGCATTTTGTTCAGTCAATCCATCCCATGAAGCAGAG
>JBGATZ010000183.1:0-8717 GCA_044228905.1 Cyclobacteriaceae bacterium
GTTGTGCCGAATCGTTTGGTTCCGAACAACAATACACCATTTCCAGTAACACCACAGAAATGGTATTTCAGACAGTCTATTGAATACTCAGTGTCATTGAACTATGCAGTGCTGGATTATGCGGCACGTCACAATGATCAGTTGTTGTACAATATCTATAAGATGGGCAAGAATTCCATCGAGAGAGGAAGCGCAAACTACTGGACTCCTTATCCGGCTAAAGTCGAAGCAATTACTACAGCTTTCAAAAACAGACCAAAGAAAACAGAGACTGCTGGTCCTGATGCTTTTGGATTGACTGGTCCTGGCATTCCAATGAAATATTATGACAGTATTTTTAAAGTTCCAGCGCAGCGCGATCCAAGAGGATTTGTGATTCCTTCCGATCAGGCAGACTTCCCAACTGCAGTGAAGTTTATCAACGCCTTGATCAAAACAGGTATTCGTGTTGAAAAGGCAAAAACAGATTTCACTGTTCAGAACAAAAAGTATCCAGCGGGATCATACATCGTGAAGACCAATCAGGCGTTTCGTCCGCACGTGATTGATATGTTTGAACCACAGGATCACCCGAACGATTTTCAATATCCAGGTGGACCTCCTGTTCGCCCGTATGATGCGGCAGGTTGGACATTGGCTTATCAGATGGGAGTGAAAGTGGATCGCTTCCTCGAGGACTTCAATGGACCGTTTGAGCAAGTGCCTTACGGTGAATTACAAAATCCGAAAGGAACGTTTGATGTAGCTGGTGCAGGTTATGTGTTGAATGCGAAAACAAATAACTCTTTTGTTGCCGTTAATGATTTGTTGAAAGAAGGTGCTGAAGTGTATCGCTTGCCGGAAGGAATTGTGGGTAAGAATGTTTCAGCAGGAAGCTTCTATGTGCCTGCTTCTGCGAAAGCAAAATCAGTGTTAGAGAAAGATGCAGCAGAATTGGGATTAACTGTGACTAACGTGTCCAAGGCCCCAACTGACGCATTGGCAAAAGTTTCTCCTTCTCGCATTGCATTGTGGGATGCTTACGGTGGATCAATGCCATCGGGCTGGATTCGCTGGATCATGGAACAATACCATTTTAATGCTGACATTATTTATTCCAAGACAATTGACGAAGGTGATCTGAAGAAAAAATATGATGTGATCATCTTCGTGACGCGTGCTATTCCTGCGGTAACGAAAGAAACAACAGATGAATATGGTTTTGCCCGCAGAGATCCTAAGGAAGAAGAAATTCCTGCTGAATGGCATAAGACCATGGGAAGAATCACTGCTGATAAATCTATTCCACAGCTGAAGAAATTTATGGAAGCAGGTGGTAAAGTGGTAACGATCGGAACCAGCTCTAACCTGGCTTATCATTTAGGATTGCCAGTGAAGAATGCATTGACTGAAATTGGCAATGGTGGAGTAGAAAGAAACTTACCTAACGACAAATACTATGTGCCAGGAAGTATCCTGAGAATGAAACTGGATTCAACTCAGAGTGCAACATGGGGCATGTCAAATCAGACTGATGTGTACTTTGAAAACAGTCCCGTGTTTAAGTTAGCACCAGAAGCAGTTTCCCAGGGAAAAGTAAAGCCGTTGGCCTGGTTCGGTGAAGAAAATCCGTTGCGAAGCGGATGGGCATGGGGAGCAAATTATCTGAAGGGTGGAGTAGTTGCGTTTGAAGCTCCCGTAGGAAAAGGAAAATTATATTCTTTCACTCCTGAAATCACTTTCCGTGCGCAAGCACAAGGAACATTCAAACTGTTGTTCAATGAATTGATCACGGTCGATGAAGTTCCGAAGAATGTGAAATTGGATTCGAAGAAGTAAATACTAATAATCTGTGTCTGCCCTGTGTCGACACAGGGCAAGGAATAAAAAATCCCGGATGATGAGTCCGGGATTTTTGTTTGTTGTTACTTCTGTTTTCATTTGCAACGCTTGATGCTTTCTTCCAGTATCTTGCAATCCCAAAGTTCGGCTGAGTGACTCAATGCAGTCTTGTAAGTTGAAATCGCTTTTCTATATTTCTTCTTCAGCTCATAAGATTGTCCCACAGTTGCCAGCAAGTGCGATTTGTTTGACTTCTTTGCTTTCAATCCCTTGGTGCAGATTTCAATTGATTCATCCAGCCGTTCTTCCTGATGAAGCATCTGACCTAAATACCAATACGGATCAGCAAATGTTTTGTCAAACTTGATCGCCATTCGGAAGTGCAGTTCGGCAGCAGGCTTGTCATCGGCATAGTTCAGATTGATAATCGCAATCGCCTGATGTAATCTGCTGTACCCTGGTTCTTCATAGAGCAAGCGATGTAATAGCTTCAGCGTATGTTCGTGTCCTTCTTCATAGATATGACGCATGGCTTCTTCTACATAGTCATCGATCCATTTGATCTTTTCCATAAAATTATTTTAATGAATGGCCTGTGTTCGCACAGACCATTATTGTTTTTAAAATGTAAATAGCATTACCCATCTTTTCTTCCGGCATCTTTTAATGCCTTCCGTCATCCGTTCGCTTTCAAAACCTACCGTAGAAGCCAATGCTTCTTTGTAAGTGCCAATCGCTTTGTTGTAATCCTTTTTCAATTCATACACTTGTGCGATGGCTTCCAGGAAAGCCATACGGTTTGGTCTGTTTGCCTTCAATCCTTTCTCAAGATATTGAAGTGCATCGGCATAGCGCGCCATCCGGATATATAAGTTCCCCATGTGCAGATAAGGAGCAGCAAATGATTCATCAAACCGTATTGCCATTTTCAGGTGCAACTCCGCTTTCGCAGTATCTGCCGTGTAGTACATGTAAGCCCAACCTAAATGGTTATGCAGACTTCCATATCCCGGCTCCTCATACAACAGGTCATCGAGCATTGCGATTCCTTCCATGATCTTGCTTTCGTAGATCATCTTCTCAGCGTCCGCCATGTATTGTTCCATCCATTCAATTCTCATAACTTCTTCATTTAAAATTTATGTGCTGTGTTGACACAGCACGATATTCATTTTGAAGATTTCAGTCATGATTAATTGACCATGTCTGAAATCTACTTAGTCTTCCGCAGGCGAATCATCGCCACACATTCTCACAATTTTTGGCGTGAAGGTTCCCAAGACTTCTACCAATTCATTCTGATAGTCCATGACTTTCAAAATGTCTTTGTAGGCCATTGGTGCTTCATCAATACCACCACCGAGTAACTCCACATTGTGCTTTTGCAATTCCTGCTTCACCATCTTTTTGGTGATGCTGTTCTTTGCTACACTTCGCGACATCAATCTTCCTGCTCCATGAGAAGCAGAGTTGACTGAAGCTGCGATGCCTTTTCCTTTCACAATAAATCCAGGTGCAGTCATTGATCCAGGAATGATTCCCATCACACCTTCACCTGCCGGAGTAGCACCTTTACGATGAACAATCACTTCTGTTCCATCACCTAGCTTTTCCTTCCAGGCAAAGTTGTGGTGGTTCTCTACTCTCAGTAATTCGCGCTCACCTAATGCATTGGCAATACGCTCGTGAATCTGGTGATGATTGGCAGATGCATAGTCACCGGCAAGATTCATTGCCTGCCAATATTCCTGTCCTGCTTCCGAGTCAAGATCCAACCACGCAAGATGCGCGGCTTCACCAGGCAAGTGACAAATTGTTCTTGCCAGTTTAGTGTAGTGTCTTGCTACTTCTGCTCCGAGTCCGCGTGAACCGGAGTGTGAAAGCACTGACAAATATTTTCCTGCATTCAGCTTCCAATCATAGCCTTCATAGAGATCAACTAATCCAAACTCTACAAAGTGATTTCCACTACCTGATGATCCGATCTGTGCGGCTGCTCTTCCTTTCAGATTTCGCAGAACAGTGATCTCATCAAATACTTTCCGGTTCAACACTTCATGGTCTTTCGGTTTTCTCAATGACTCGTTACCAAAGGCAGTGTTATCCTGTAATATCTGCTTCAGATTGCTGCGATGTCTTTCTAAAAACTTCTCATCAATCGGATAAGCAGTGAGACACATGCGACAACCAATGTCGACACCGACTCCATAAGGGATCACTGCATTGTTTGTAGCCAATACCCCACCAATAGGCAATCCATATCCCTGATGTGCATCGGGCATTAACGCACCTGCTACTGTAACCGGAAGTTTCATCGCGATCTCCATTTGATTCCGTGCACCTTCTTCTATACCTTCTGCTCCATAGATGCGATAGTCAATTCTGTTTTTATTCAGTTCATGCACCATCGATTTCTTTTCAGAAGGAAGAAGTGTCAAAGCAACTGTGCTCCAAATCGAATCTTTTACAAATTCTTTTGGATCAGCAAGCACTGCTTTAAGCATGCTATAAATCTCTTCCTTTTCGCTTCTGCGGAAATGTTTCAATACCGTATTGATAGCAAGGCCGACTGCTCTTCCTTCCGGATAGCCGAGCTTGATCAATTCATTTCCACTTAACATCTTCCTTTTCATAAGTAACTCCTTTCTGCTTCGTAATTAGACAAAGCAATTCCATTCGTCTCGTAATTGACTGTCAGACTAAGCTTGTCACCCTGAGTTTATCGAAGGGCAGGTTTCGACAAGCTCAACCTGACACGTCCTTATGAGGCGTGTTAATAATTTCATGTCCGTAGTAAATAAAAAACCCGGACAGTTGCCCGGGTTTTCAGCGTTTGATCAGGTAATGATCAACTGAAAATCCGAGGCGATAATTCAATACCATCTTTTGGACTGGCGTTAAATCGGTTTTTATGTGCTCTTTCGTTTAGCATGATGCAAAGATAGAAGAGAGTAATTCTGATTTCAAAGCGATGTGCTTAAAAATATTTTTTCTAAATAAGATGATCGAATGGATAGTTACCTGCTGTGATCAATAAGTATGAAAAAAGTCTTATTGAATAGCGATTCAAAACAAATGAAGCTACTCAATAGTATTCAATCTATTCTCCGCTGGCACCAAAAGTATTTCACGAACAACAGGATTGCTTTTTCTTGCTATCGGGCTTTTACTGGAAACACTTTGATCGCCTAATAAACTATCCTGTTCATTCTGCGGCATGTCATAATTGGAAATATCCAAAGTGATCATCAAGTCCGCTAAGTCTCCGCCTTCATTCCAGAACACAGCGCCACCATAATCCCATCCAAAGCCCGAAAAAGTAAAATCCTTTTTATTCAGGCGAATTAATTCTTCCAGTGTAGTTCCCACCTTCACCCCATGCGTGCTCCATTCAGACGAGTCCTTATGTAATGCAATCTCTTGTAACCCATTGAACGTAACAGAATCTTTCCAGGAGAATTCGACTTCATTATTAGTTCCCGGATATAAAACAGAGATCATGTATTGGCCCATTCCTTCCGGATACCATGCCGTATCGCGGGCTATATTTTCTCTTCCAAATTTTATAATGAGTTCGGCTTCGCTATTGTATTTAAGTAAACTATCGAGAACAAAGGTTTGAGATTCATTAGCGATAGTTTCAGTATTTTCTTTTTTAGTGGTACAAGCAGCCAGTATTGAAATAGACGTGATGAAGAACAGAATTCTCATATTAAACATAAAGATTAAATCATTTTAGCGAGTGAACTAATGTATCGTTCGGGAATTTCTCCCTTGGTTGCTGTTTGGTAATCGTTGTAACTGCAAGGGATAATGCTATTGCGGGAATATTTGCCAGCGTTTTGTGGCGTTACCTCCATCCACCACTTCTCAGTAAATTTACTTTTATAGAAGGTCAGTACTTCTGGTTGCACCGGCATCGATACAGAGTATTTAATAAAGTCATTGCTTTTAAAGTCTCTTTCGTTTTTACGGTGATAAAATCCTTCAATGAAATACCAGATCATGGTCGCAATGACTGTTGCCGTCTTTTTATGTACGTCATCGAAATCGGGATTGTATTCGTAGAATCCGATTGAACTCAATTTTTCGTTTTGTCCAGCGTACCAGCAAAGCTGACAAGCTTCCTCTCCGGTCAATCCAAAAGGTTGTGCATTGGCATTGCCCGGAGCATCCGAAGAACGAATGGATGTAATATCAAATGAAATCATATCAGCCATGCGCACGGCCGGTTCCATCTCCAAAATATTTGTTCGAATCGTTCCCAATCTATAAGCTTCGAAATAAAGTTTCTCCAGAACAGAGGCCGACAATGGATCAACCAGGTACATCTGATGAGCCAGATGTGTATAACTGAAAAGAAAATTAGGTTCGTGAAGGAGAATTTTATGAACGTGCTGTTTGCTTAAATGAGAATCTTTAGAATCATCCAGATCCAGAAAAGCATCTACATTCAATAAGCTCACTAGCTTATTCATTTCTTCGTAGCCTCTATACTGACCGAGATCAAGATCCTGTGAGCCACCTAAAAGAATAGGTAATACATTATTCTCCAAAAGAATCCGGCAAACTTCACTAACACGAACATAAGTTTCGTCCAGGTCAATACCAGGGTTAAGGTTCCCCAGATCAACAATGTTGTAGATCCCAGTCCCTTTCTTTAAGTGATAGAGTTTCTTACGGATTTCATCTGCACTTTTAGCGGTACCGCTATTCGTTTGGGTACCGCGCTCTTCATTTATGCCAAACAAGGCAATGTGCGCTCCCTTGTAATCGGGCATCTTTTCGCCATAGACTTTAATGCTCTTATAAAAAGAATTAACCGGCTTGATGTTTTCATAGATTTTTTCATCAAGGGGTGAGAAGAGAATGGTCAGATCCATAGGCACATGTTTTAACAAATCTATCAGGAATTACAGGGCCGACCAAACTGTATTAAAAAAACAAAGCCCTAGACTTTTGATCAAGGGCTTTAATTGAAATGCCAATAATGCCTACGCGTAGGTCAGTGTCTTTTTATCAACACTGGCTGCCGGAGTAATTTTGCTTCCCTTCGATAGGATTACGTTGACCTCTGGATTGTGTGACCATTCGCGGACTTTCTCGAGTTTAGCTTTTCCACGTAAAAACTGGTAGCCATTGCCGCGGTAACCTCCTTCAAAATCTTCAAAGTCGGATGAAAGAACTTTGTCATCACCTTTGAAACTCACGATTACATCGATGGAAGCTTCGTTAGAGAACAGGATTTGATTTTCCTGTTGTGTTTTCTTGTATTCGTAATGGTAATCGTACGTGAGCGCGGAGATGTCGGACAATACAGCTGAACCTGTCGGGTAGCTTCCCGCTCCCTTGCCAACAAACAATTGCTTTTCAGCAAATGCTCCTTCTACCTGAACAGCATTGTATTCGTTTCGAACTGAAGCTAATGGATTAGTAAGTTCAATATATTGGGGGGCCACCAATCCAAAAACCCGATCACCAACCTTATGTGCCTGCGCAATCAATTTGATGGTGTATCCATTCTCTCTTGCATATCTCAAATCCACTTCTGAGATTTTGTCAATGCCGATGTTGATTACCTCTTCTGGTTTTACAAATACTCCAAACGTGTGAAGAATGGCAATGATTAATTTAAACTTCGGATCAAACGCTTTTACGTCCAGGCTCGGATCACTTTCTGCAAATCCCAATTCCTGAGCTTGCTTCAGGGCTTCATCATAATTCTTACGTTCTTCAAATACCTTAGTAAGTATATAATTAGTCGATCCATTGAAAATACCTTCAATGCTCTTTAGCAGGTCGTTGTCGTAGTATTCTTCCAGGTTGCGTAGAATCGGAATACTTCCGCAAACAGATCCTTCATAAAGCACGGGCTTACCATGTTTCTTTTGAAGTTGATGGATCTCTTCAAGATGCTCAGCAAGCATCTTTTTATTTGCTGTTACCACTGCCTTGCCATGTTCCAGTGAAGTCTTCACAATTTCAAATGCTGCGTTGGCATCATCAATTAATTCAACCACTACATCAATTTCAGGATCATTTAATATTTCTTCTTTCTGGTAAGTGAAGAATTTCTCGTCTATGATCCGCGACTTGTTCTTATTCTTCACGCATATTTTTTTGATCTCGGCTTTCACTCCATGCGTTTCATGCAGCACGTGGTAGAGCCCTTGCCCTACGCATCCGAAGCCGAATAATCCTAACTTTAGTTTCTTTTTCATCGTCTGGTGTATGTTGTAATCTTATTTGAGGATAGCTGGAACTACCTATAGTTCTATTTTTTCTTCTTGTTTGAAAAACTGTCTTACGGCCTGTTTGAATAAATCAAACTCTACCAGAAATCCATCATGGCCATATAGTGATGGAATCTCTTTGAATTGAGCGCCCTTGATTGATTTTGCCAGGAATCGTTGTTCTTCAATCGGAAATAAAAGATCACTGTCAATTCCTACAATCAATGTTTTTGCTTTAATGCGATGAAGTGCCTCCTTTAATCCTTCCCGCCCGCGTGCCACATTATGATTGTCCATCATTTTAGTCAACGTCCAATAGGAAAAAGCATTAAAGCGATTCGCCAGTTTTTCGCCCTGATAACGCTGGTAAGATGCTGCACGAAAATCATCCAGCTTATCGGTACTTTTTTCAGGCTGTGTTTTAGCAAACGTGTTGTAATTACGAAACGACAGCATGCCGATGGCACGTGCTGCTTTGATACCTTCATGTCCGGCACGCTCATCGTTTTCTTTCCAGGTAGGATCGGCCTGAATTGCCATTCGCTGTGATTCATTGAATGCAATTCCCCAAGGCGAATGAAAAGCATTGCACGCAATAGGAATGAGATTTTCAAACAACGCAGGTTTTGAAATGGCCCATTCCAATACTTGCTGTCCGCCCAA
>JBGATZ010000184.1:0-8641 GCA_044228905.1 Cyclobacteriaceae bacterium
TGTCTTAATTAGGTAAAGATGAATATTCGAGTTAATAATGCTCATTAAACTTTCTTCGTAGTTATCCATCTCAATCATTGCTCATAAAGTTGCCCTCCTGGGCCGGGCAGGCCCCGTCTGTGCTACCTTCGCGCTGCATCCTTTCTCACCCTCAAACCCATGTCGAGGGCTGCGAAAGTATGAATGCGCTCATGCAGCACGACTGAAAGAATGCTCGATTTAAGTTCACCTCTTAACCACAAGAGACTGCAACTGAATCTTTCACAATTTGAATTGCTTGGCGTAGATGATCTTTGGTCCCGCGGGGTCTCCGAAGGAGTGATAAGCTGGATCATGTTTCATTATCCCTTTAAAAGCGGTACTCCAATCAAAAAGATTAAATCATAAACCGATTTTGATTTTTTTTTGCTCCTTAGAAATTAATTCATTTAAAAGTCAGATTAATTTTTATTCTTTTGATTTTCCTGTATTAGTCATAGTCAGCTTACCTGATTAAGAATACGCCTTCTCAATGCAGATTTAGGAAAGGAATGGTAATGAAAATCTTATGAATTGGATCACTCGTGAACGTCCCAAGATAGACCGGATTGCCTGTCCGTGGTTAATCAAACGCTTTGTAGACAAAGAAGCGGAATTTATTTACGTGCCTTTTGATGAGGTCATTAAGAAGGCAAAGAAGCTGAATGCTATTCCATTCGATATTCCGGAAGTAGAATACACTCATTACGGGGAGGAATGCACCTTTGATTACATTCTAAAAAAGCATAAACTTTCTGATCCGGCACTTCAATTATTGGCTGTCATTGTAAGAGGTGCGGACACGGACCGACACGACATGGCCAGTCAATCCTCTGGATTGTGGGCAATATCAGCCGGACTGTCTTATAACTTTAAAGATGACCATGTTCAATTGGAAAAGGGGATGATCATTTATGATGCACTGTATAGCTGGGCGAAGCATTTACAGAATGAAAAGCATACACAGAATCCAATTGAGAATCTTTTGCTGGATGTTTATAAAAAATACCTGAAGCAAAAGGCTGGTTCAAAGAAAACTCCGAAGTGGGCCCGGGAGCTTAAGGAGATTATACAAGATCAGATTGATACGAATTTAACACTCAGTTTAAAAGAGATATCACAAACGCTGAATGTTCATCCGAGTTATTTATCCAGAGAGTTTTCGAAATACTTCGATGATCTTTCTTTTGGAGATTACATCCGTAAACTGCGAATTGAAAAATCGCTTGAACTATTAGGACAATCTCAATACACGTTGGCAGAAATAGCTTACCTCACCGGATTCTCTGATCAAAGTCATTTTGCCAGGATCTTTAAAAAGACAACAGGAAAGAGTCCGCTTACCTATCGAAAAAGTTTGAGCAAAAAGTAAAAAGAATACCAAAAGTAAAATTCGTTCTATACTTTCTTTCCGCTTATCAATAGGCTTGTAGTACTGAATCCTCATGAAGCCTGCCTATACATTAAAAGAACTCGTCATTTATTTTTTGAAGCTGGGAACGTGGGGGTTTGGCGGTCCGGTTGCTTTAGTAGGTTATATGCATCGCGATCTGGTCGAAGAAAAAAGATGGATCAGTGAAGATGATTATAAAGAAGGGCTTGCGTTATCTCAATTAGCTCCTGGACCCTTAGCCGCTCAGCTTTCGATCTATATTGGATACATTCATTACCATATTATAGGTGCTTCATTGGTCGGACTCGCTTTTGTGCTTCCGTCATTTTTGATGGTGCTTGCAATTGGTTACGCATACACGCTCTATGGCGGACTTCCCTGGATGCAAGCTGTTTTCTATGGAGTGGGAGCCGCAGTGATCGGAATTATAACAATGGGAAGTTACAAGCTTACAAGCAAAAGTATCGGTACGGATAAACTGCTTTGGATAATCTTTGTGGTATTGGCTGCAACCACATTCATTACAGAAGAAGAAGTATTGTGGGTTATCATTTTGGCAGGCATTGCAGTTTGGTTTGCTAAAGCTCCACCTCAGTGGTTAACTACGAAAGCAAACGTAGTGTGGCCCACACTCCTCTTACAACTTCAACCTATTGCAACGGAATCAAAGCTTTGGGAAATCGCCTGGTTCTTTACTAAAGCAGGAGCATTTGTTTTCGGAAGTGGATTAGCTATTGTTCCATTTCTGTATGGTGGTTTGGTCAAAGAATACGGTTGGTTAACGGAGCAGCAATTTTTGGATGCAGTCGCTGTAGCCATGATTACACCAGGACCCGTGGTGATAACCGTTGGATTCATAGGTTATCTTGTTGCAGGTATCCCGGGAGCATGTGTTGCAGCACTGGCCACCTTTATACCCTGCTATTTATTCACTGTCATTCCCGCACCCTACTTTAAAAAGTATGGGAAGCATCCTTCGATAAAAGCATTTGTGGAGGGAGTGACTGCTGCTGCCATAGGCGCAATAGTTGGTGCGGTGATGGTTTTAGGCAAGCGTACATTAATCGACATTCCTACTGTTCTGATTGCGCTTTCCACCATTGTTATTCTTTTCAAATTCAAAAAGCTTCCGGAACCAGTTGTCATTCTTGTGGCCGCACTATTGGGCATTCTCTTAAAACTTATTTATGAAGAGCAACTTGCTCAATTGGTTTCTTTGTTTCACTGACAACGGATTTGAATCGTTCAGTTTTTTAACAATATAAATACCAGAAAAATAAATCATGAGAAATTTGTTATTGACCGTCATGTCTCTTTTGAGTGTGAGTGCGATGGCACAAAATAAGAGGATTGTTTTTGTATGCGAACACGGCTCAGCAAAAAGTGTGATTGCTGCTGCTTACTTCAACGAACTGGCCAAAGAAAAAAATCTTCACTGGGATGCGGTAGCGATGGGGATTAATCCGGATGCATCGATTTCCGGTAAAACCAAAGAGATCCTGGTAAAGGATAATTTATTTGATTCAAAGTTCACACCGGTAAAAATTTCACAAAAGGATGTCGATCAATCTCAGCAGGTTATTCTTTTCTTTCCACTGCCCGAAAACGTTCAGGGAAAAAGTAAAACACGCGACTGGACAAACATACAGGCTGTAAACGAAGATTTTCCCCGCCTTCGGGATGATATCGTATCAAGGATCAAACCATTAATTGATTCTCTTTCAAAAACTAAAAAATAGCTATTTATGGATAGAAAGAATTTTGTCAAAACATCGGCTATTCTGGCGGGTGCTTCACTACTCCCGGCTGCAAGTGTTTTTTCGCAATCCCTTAAGCAGACTGGCTTAGATAAGCTTACTGACGATAATGGTAATTTTATTTTACAACCCTTACCGTATTCCGAAAGCTTTCTGGAGCCGTCAATGGATCAGGAGACTTTACACCTGCATCATACCTTTCATCACGGAGATGCGGTAAAGGCTGCAAATAAAGACCTGTCCATGATCAAAGAAGCCATTGATAAAAATAATCTGGAGACGGTAGACTACTGGACAAAGAAATTGTCCTTTCACTTGTCATCCCACATCCTGCACACTATTTTCTGGACTAACCTGACTAACAGGAAGAGCGATCCATCAGGTGCCTTGTTAAAGCAGATCGAACAGGATTTTGGATCGTATGATAAATTAAAAGTATTGATTGCCAAGACAGCAAAAGGAGTTGATGGTAACGGATGGGGTATTCTCGGATATCAACCCTATACGCGAAAACTAACTATACTTCAATGTGAGAATCATGAAAAATTAACGCAATGGGGTGTGATTCCTTTACTGGTTATCGATGTGTGGGAACACTCGTATTATTTGAAATACCGTAATCGGAGAAGTGAATTTGTTGACAATCTGTTTTCAATCATCAATTGGGATAATGTGGCGGATAGGTTTGTTCTGGCGAAGAAGATTTAGAAGGTGATTATTGTTTTGATGTCCCATGCAAGACATCCATCCGGCTCATCATGAAACAATTGGGCCTTGTTTATTTTTTTGCTTTGTGGTGAGAATTGAAGATGCTAAGCGTCTGATCGGCCACGTTAAAGATGATGGGATGATACGGTTAGCAGCGTTTTCTTATATAGCTTAGCGCTTCTATGAACCTTGAATTGCAGGGCCTGGTACAAGGCACAGACGAAGAGTTTAACGCGATCTACCCGAGGCATATCCGCAAGCTGGCTAAAAAACACTGGACTCCGGTTGCCGT
Source organism: Cyclobacteriaceae bacterium (assembly GCA_044228905.1). Classification (GTDB taxonomy): domain Bacteria; phylum Bacteroidota; class Bacteroidia; order Cytophagales; family Cyclobacteriaceae; genus ELB16-189. Next base: position 4,169 of record JBGATZ010000184.1, read on the forward strand.
AGCCAAAACCGCAGCACTCTTTCTGGCTAAGAAACGCAAAACCAAAATTCTCGACATCGGCTCAGGGGTAGGTAAGTTCTGCATGGTGGGCGCTGCCCTCACGCACGCACAGTTTACCGGAGTGGAGCAACGCACCGAACTTTTTGAAATCGCACAACAACTCTCCGCTGCTTACGGGCTGAACAACATCACCTATATCAATGAAAACATCATCACGCTAAACTTCCACGAGTTCCAGGGGTTCTATCTGTTCAACTCATTTTATGAAAACCTCGATCAGCGCAACGGCATCGACAAGAAGATTGCCTTGAATGCCAAACTCTATGAGACGTATGGTATCCATGTATCCGGAAAACTAAAGTCATTGCCTCCCGGTGTGCGATTGGCCACCTATCATACCGATGAATGGATCGTGCCCAAAGAATTCGAATTGGTTTATAATCTGTTTGACGGGAATCTGAAGCTATGGGAAAAAATGGCTTAACGTTCGTTCTTTTTTATTTCCTTTAATGAAGATTTCAAATTCCAACGTGAACCTTGCAAGGATGCTGAATTTACTGAAGAAATAGAACGTGCAGGGAAAGACAGCACAAACGTGGAGTAGATAATATGAAGGAACAGAAAAAAGAACAGGAGCGCTTGCCGGATAATAAACCGGTAATAAAGATTAACTCAAACGAGAATCCGTATGCTGCCGCTGATATGGCGGAGAAAAGACTGCAACCCCGCAGATTGTCTTCTTATTTTATTGTACTCATTGAAAGTGGTTCCATCACCTACAATTTAGACTTGCTGGACTTTACCCTTACTGACGGCCACGTGCTGTTTGCAATGCCCAATCAGGTTTTTATCCCTCCGGCCAAAACCGAAAATCTTAAATACGTCAAGCTGCTGTTTGATGAAAATACATTGGCATTGCTGCCTCAGCAATTTCCCTTTCTGGTCAACCCGTTGAATACGCAAGCCATCATTCTGGATAGCCCCGTAAGAGAAAGAGTGACAACGGTTTTTGACATCTTCAATCAGCTGCTTCATACCGATAAACAAAAGACCGATACGGAAATACTCCTGGCTTACCTCAATACATTGCTCTCTGAATTGAACAGCGCGTATTTCAAGAACAGGGAACCAGGCAATGTGCTTAACACCAACCTGGCAAAGTTCATTGAGTTCAAACTGGTGGTGGAAACACACCTCACCGAACAACCTTCTATTAATGCCATTGCGGAAAAGCTGGCGTTATCAACAAACAGCTTATACCGGATTGTAAAAGAATATTCGGGAACATCGCCAAAGGATTTTTTTATTAACCGCCTGATGACGGAAGCCCAGCGGAAACTGCGTTATTCTAACCTTACGATCAAAGAATTAGCCTATGAGCTGGGCTTTAATGATCCCGATTATTTTTCAAGGCTCTTCCGCAAAAGCACAGGAAAAAGTGCAAGTGAATTTTTGCCCGGGCAGGATTTGTCGGGTAAATAAAAAGAATTGTCCATTCCGCCTCTTTCCCGGCCCACGACTTTTGCTTCATCAATTAAAAAAACAAAAAGATGAAATCGGCATTAGTAACAGGAGCCAACAAGAGTATTGGCTTTGAAGTGGCGCGGCAACTGGCGCAAAAAGGAATCTATGTGTACCTCGGCAGTCGTCAGTTACAAAACGGAAGCGAAGCCGTTGATAAACTGAAGGCAGCGGGATTAAAGAATGTGGAAGCGATTCAGCTCGACATCACAGACGATGAATCGGTAATCAAGGCCCGTAAAGAAATAGGCAAAAAAATAAACGCGCTGGACATACTCATCAACAACGCGGGCGTTTATGGTGGTTACCCGCAATCCGCACTCGATGCAACCATCGATAAATTCAAAGCAGCCTACGATGCCAATGTGTATGGCGTGGTGAGAGTCACACAGGCATTCATTGATTTATTGAAGAAGTCGCCCGGGCCTCGTATTGTCAACGTAAGTTCAAGCCAGGGTTCACTTACGCTGCACAGTGATCCCGCTTATAAATATTACGACTACAAAGGTGCGGTATACCTTTCGTCAAAATCAGCGCTGAATATGTACACCGTTGTCTTGGCTTATGAACTGAAGGATACGCACTTCAAAGTAAACGCGGTGTGCCCGGGATATACGAAAACAGATTTCAACGGACATCGCGGCACGGGAACAGTGGAGGAGGCCGGGATGCGCATCATAAAATATGCGCTCATCGATAAGGAGGGTCCCACAGGAAAATTTTTTAGTGAGGAAAATAACCCGGCAACGGGAGAGATACCCTGGTAAAATAAATGAAGTAGTACGACAACATCATAAAGCACCTCAGCGGGTGCTTTATTGTTTGGTGTTACTCGGGAAGGTCTTCCTTTATCACCTCATAATAGCAAGCACGTGGTTGAATACATCTCTTGCTTCAGGCAGATTTAAAACAAACCACCCATGAAACATGCCCTCGTATTCATAATAGTGTACAATGGCCAGTTCTTTTTTTGCACGTTCAACAAGTCTTCGGGCATCAGGCAACAACAGTTCATGAGTTCCCATGAAGAGATGAACCGGTGCCAGTCCGTTGAGGTCTCCATTCATGGGGCTTATCCGGTAGCTCGTCAAATCGGTTCCTGCCGCATAAGCGGAAAGGGCTTTCTTTAAACCGGAAGTCCGAAGGCAGGGATCATCCTTTTCGATGGCGGCAATTGCAGGATTTGTGAAGGTAGCATCCAGTACAGGAGAGATTAAGATGAGTTCGGCAGGCTGACCGATCTCTTTCTCTTTGGCATATTGTGCAAGTGCCAAAGCCAGGCCACCTCCGGCTGAAGATCCCATCACAATTAGATTTTTTGCTCCGGCTTCATGAAGCAGTTCTTCATACAGGGGCACAACCATGTTGTATACCTCCTCATGGTTGTGATCGGGTGTAAGCGGAAAATCAGGTACCACAATGCAGTAGCCGCTTTGTTGTACAATCCTGTTAAGCAGTTTCCAGTCGTAGGCAGTCACATTATGAACGAAGGCACCTCCATGAAGATACAGCAGGTATCGGGTTGGTGTGGTATTCTTTTTTTGCAATTCCCAGATAGTTCTTCCGGAAGGAGATTTCCTGTAACCGATGGCACATTGCTGTTTTACGTCATCGGGTATGGGCGCTGCGTGAGTTGTTTTACTGAAGTCTCCGGTTTCGAATTCGTGATCGATCACGTTTCTCACTCCTTTTAACCGGATCAGCGTTTTGTAAATCTTACTTTTAAAACTGGGTTTCTTCATGGTGTGGATAGTAACGGGTTGAGCATGATGACGGGCTTCGTTCTCATTGGCCGGTAGTGGGATGGAAAGACAGGACAGCAATAGAATAAGCAGCGTGTAATAAACGGTTGTCATTGCAAATGATTTGTTCCGGCAATGTCAGTAAAAGAGCAAGTTCCCTTTTTAGCATTTGCTAAAAAACGAATTCATGACACCTGGCTGCGCATACGACTCAACGTGACGGGCGACATGCCCAGGAACGAGGCGATCGATCCCAGCGAAGCACGTTGAAGAATGAAAGGATGACGGGAAAGCAGTTTATGATATCGCTCGAAAGCGCTGTCAATCTGAAGAGACAACGCGCGTTCTTCCATCGACAGAAAATATTTTTCCATAATGGCTCGATACAAGCGAAGCAAATCCGGGTGATCCGTACAAAGATGAATGAATTCGTCATAGTGCAACTTCAGCAGCACGGAATCTTCCAGCACCTGTATGTTTTCTTTGCTGCCCTGTCGGGTAAACAGTGCAGAAGAGGAAGTGATGAGGTCGTTTTCTTTCGCAAAAAAAGTAGTCACTTGTTTATCGTTCACCTCCCAGTACAGGCGTGCAAATCCTTTTTCGATAATATAAAAGTGATTGCAAAGCTGTCCCTTGCGGATGAGCAGGGCATCTTTTGAAAGATGAATGGTGTGGAGGTGTTCACGGAGGCGGGCGATGGACTCCTCGCTCACATTGGCCATTTCGATAAACTTATGTAAGGCAGAATACATGCACGATGCGTGTTACTCTCCGCAATGAACGGAGTAACTTTTTTATCCATTGCATAACGCGAAAACAAACACGAAGTTGTAATCAGGCAGAACGATACCCCGCATTACGTCAGTAAACAGCTGCGTTTGTTAGTCATGCAGTGTCTCCTGCAAGAGACACTGTGCTTGTTAACACTAACTCTGGTCTTGCGGGGTCTCCGCAGGGACCCCGCATTTAAAGAATAAACACTCCCATAGTTAAAGAATAAACACTCCCATAGTTCCGCAGCGTCTCCCCATAGTCCCGCAGCGTCTCCTGTAAGGGACGCTGCGTTTCTTTCTTATTCTTCTTACTTAGTCCCGTAGCGTCTCCTCTTAGGGACGCTGCGCTAACTTCTTCTCTCGTCCCGCTGGTCTCCGCAGAAACTCCGTGGTAAAGATCAAATAATCACTTCCACCCCAAACCGGGAGCAACGTGT
>JBGATZ010000185.1:0-4274 GCA_044228905.1 Cyclobacteriaceae bacterium
GAAAGTAGTAGAGAAGAATATCCTCCTTCTGCGGAAAATACTTGAACAAAGTCACTTTAGAAATTTTCACCTTTTCGCAGATCTCTTCCACGTAAAGGTCCTCAAATGATTTCTTTCCTATCAACTTCAGGGTATTGTCCAACACACTGAGTTTTAAACGGGCGGCTTTTTCTTTACGCAGACTCATAGTATAGTTCGTTATCAAATAATACATTTAGGCGCGAAATCCAAAACCAATTTCCATGAAGCGCCTCTACCTTCTGCTATTCACCGTAAACTTACTTGCCAGCTGCACGCCCAAAAAAGAGAAAGTCATTGGAGTCATTGCTGACTCCGCCATGGTCGTCACGGCTCACCCTATTGCCTCACAGGTTGGGGTAGACATTTTGAAGAAAGGAGGCAACGCAGTGGACGCTGCGATCGCTGTACAGTTTGCTTTGACCGTTGTATTTCCGGAAGCTGGAAATATTGGGGGGGGCGGGTTCATGCTGGCTCGCATGAATGACGGAATGTTCGCTGCTCTGGATTACCGGGAGAAGGCTCCGGGGTCGGCCACAAAAGACATGTATTTGGATGAAAAAGGGGAAGTAATACCCCAGTTAAGTTTATTTGGACACCTCGCTTCGGGCGTTCCCGGCTCGGTAGATGGCATGTTTTCGGCCCATCAGAAGTTCGGAACACTGCCCTGGAAAGACCTTGTTCAGCCTGCCATCGACCTCGCTTTAAATGGCGTGACACTTACGGAAAGAGCCGCCAAAAATCTTAACGGCATTCAGGAAGATTTGAAGAAGTATAACTCAGTTCAGCCCACCTTTTTGCTCAAAGAATGGAAGAAGGATGACGTGATCAAGTGGACAGATTTAGCTCATACACTTGAACTCATTCGCGATAACGGACGTGCAGGTTTCTATGAAGGCAAAACAGCCGATAGTATTGTTGCTGAGATGAAACGAGGCAAAGGTCAAATCACGCTCGAAGATTTAAAGAACTATAAATCGAGATGGCTGGAACCGATCTCCGCTCCTTATAAAGGTTACAAAGTGGTATCCATGCCGCCACCCTCCAGTGGAGGCATTGCATTAATTCAATTATTGAAATCCGTGGAACCTTATTCTCTCAAGCAGTGGGGTGCGAATTCTGTAAAAGCTGTTCACCTGCTAACTGAAGCCGAACGGAGAGTGTATGCCGACCGTGCGTATTACCTTGGGGATCCCGATTTCTTTAAAGTGCCCGCCAACGAATTGCTCGACAATCAATACAATGATGAACGCATGAGCACCTTTGATGAAAGTAAGGCTACACCAAGTAATGACGTTCGTGAAGGAAAAATTCCGGGATATGAATCGGAAGAGACCACACACATCTCTATAGTAGACAAGTGGGGTAACGCGGTAGCAGTAACCACTACATTGAATGGATGGTTCGGATCGCATGTGGTGGTTTCAGGAGCAGGATTCTTCCTCAACAATGAAATGGATGACTTTAGTCTTAAACCAGGGGTGCCAAATATGTACGGTGTGATTGGTGGCAAAGCCAATGCAATTGCTCCAAACAAAACAATGTTAAGTTCCATGACACCTACCATTCTCGAAAAGGATGGCAAACTCTTCATGGTGATTGGAAGCCCTGGGGGATCAAAGATCATGACAGCAGTATTTCAGACAATCTTAAACGTGGTAGAGCATGATATGTCGATGCAGGAAGCAGTAAATACAAAACGCACACATAGCCAATGGGTGCCCGATGCTATTCTTGCTGAACCTGGTTCGCTAAACGTTGTCGACAGCACTACACTGGCCAAGATGGGACACAAGTTCACTTACATAAAAGGAACGGGCTTTGGAAGAGTGGACGCAATCCTTGTGTTACCGAATAACAAACTGGAAGGCGGATCAGATAACACGAGAGGTGATGATAAAGCAGTAGGATATTGATTGCTCACGAAGATCACACCGAAAGTCGCAGATTCCTTTCCTGAGTTTGTCATTTCGAAGCGAGGAATCTTTGTGAGCTTGCTACTCTTTCCGCAAAGATTCCTCGCTACATTAGCTCTGCTTCAATTTCCAACGGCTCGGAATGACTAAATAAGGGGCAGCAACCATCTTCGGAATCAGCAGGAAATGTATCTAGTTTTTCAGAATCGTAAACTCTACTCTCCTGTTCAACTTACGGGTTTCTTCTGCATCATTGTCCGCTATCGGCTTGATTCCGCCATATCCTTTCCCTGTAATCCGGTTTGCTGCAATCCCTTTATCAACAAGGTATTCTTTCACCTTATCAACCCGCTCCTTGGACAGCTTTACGTTATGTGAATGAATTCCCCTGTTATCCGTATGTCCGCCCAATTCAATTACCACTTTCGGATTGGCCTTCATGAAATCCAAAACCATGTCCAGTTCATCTGATGATTCAGGAAGAAGATTGGACGTACCTTGTTGAAACAAAATATTTTTCAGATTAACAATCGTCCCAACCTCTACAGGCTGCAGTTTAAAGTTCATCTCCAGCGATTTCATTTCAAACGTGCGGATGTCCAAACGTTCCATAGCCCCCACATAACCGGGTGCTTCTACCTTAATGACATACTCCCTCACTGAAGGAAGATCAATTTCATATTTCCCATCAGTTCCCGCAAAGGCTCTATGCAGCGTATCTGATTGATAATGTACTTCTGCATTAATTGGTGTATTGGTTTTTCCATTCAACACCTTACCAAATACACGAACAACTTTTTCATTTTTATCAATTGGACGCTCGCGTTTGATCTCCGTCAATTTTACAATCGTATCAGTGGGATTAGCAGCGATCTTCGCTACCAGTGAGTCCATTGCCTCCTTAGGTGGATAATGAATTTTAATATCTGTGTATTCGTCACTGTTATTTGTGCTGGTAAATAACACAAATCCTTCCTGCGGATAAGCGCGGTAAAATAGTTGTCTGCCTTCGGAGTTAATACTGGCACCCATATTTACTGGTGCTGACCATTTTGTCCAGGTATCATCAAGTCGTTGTGAAAAGTAGACATCAGAACTTCCGTATCCTTGCCGTCCATTGGACGAAAAGAAAAGGTACTGTCCATCTTCACTAAGTGAAGGGCTAAACTCCTGTAATGAGGTATTGATATTTCGTCCCAGATTTTTTGATTCTCCCCAGTTTCCTTCCGCATCTTTGAAAGCCACATAGATGTCTTCTCCTCCAATTGTGGAATAAGAATCCGCTGAATACACAAAAATGCGTCCATCTTTTGAAAGAAATCCCTGCAAAGCAGTGGAGTGATTAAGAAAGTAAGGAAGCTTAATATTCTCAGGCGTAGACCATCCACCTCCTGTTTTTCTGGATACGGCAATGCCTTGTGTTCTTGCTCGTCCACCAGCAGAAAAATGATTCAATAAAAAAAGCTGCTGACCATCAGAAGAAAATCCCGCAACAGCATTATATCCAACATCATTCAACACATTGCCCCCATGAATAGGTGCCATCCATTCATTGCCTAACAGAATTGAAATCCAGATATCACCTGGATCTCTTTTCCCTCCCATATTCTGTGGATGATTAGCAATTGTAAAGAATAACATTTTTCCATCAGGGCTAATCACAGGAGCCTGCTCATCAAATGGAGAATTGACATTGGCAAAGGACTGTTGAGAAAGTTTTTGTCCCCATGATAGCGAACTGATTAAACATGAAAAAGCAATAAGAATTACACGCATCTTACAAAGATAAAAACTTAACTCAGGTTTTACTGACCCACGGGTTGTCTTTAATGTGAAATCGCCACAGTAACTCTGCATCTTCACCCGCATAGTCAATACCTATTCGCTTACTTGCTACGATCTTTGAAGTACCAACCTTAGTGCCGGAATCTTCAATCCAAATATCGTCATCCAACAGGTATTTGCCATTCATGCTTCGGTCGATGCCCAATGCTTTCGCTAACTTACCCGGACCGGAAGTAATCCGATAAGATGTCTTCGCTTCCATTCTCTTCTGCATGATATTAATCCCTGTCGATGGTTCAAGTGCCCTGATCAATACCGCCTCTGCTACGCCATCCTTATTAGTAACCACATTGAACATGTTGTGAATACCATAACACAGGTAGACATACGAAAAACCACCTGGCTGAAACATCACCGCATTTCGTTGAGTCTTTTTATTATCATAAGCATGACATCCACGTTCCTTCCACGAGTACGCTTCCGTCTCTACAATTCTACCTCCTGTTAACAAACCTTTAACATTTGTAAACAGCTCTTTACCAAGCAATTCCTTTG
>JBGATZ010000185.1:4296-8804 GCA_044228905.1 Cyclobacteriaceae bacterium
AGAAATCTTCACGGTGAGAATGTAATTCGATTAATTTTGCCCACCAATTTTAACCAGACAAACTCAGTATGAAAAAGAATTTAGTGATTTTACTTTTGGCAATCGGATTGGTTGCCGAAGCGCAAGTAATGGCACCTCAGGCCAGCACAGCTTCCACTGTGACCAATGTAGTGGGTCTTACGGAAGTGAAAATTGAGTATGCTCGCCCTAAAGCGAAAGGCCGTAAGATCTATGGCGAAGGTGGCGAATTTCTTGTTCCATTTGGCAAGATGTGGAGAACCGCTGCTAATCAGGGTTCACGCATTACATTCAGCGATGAAGTAAAGGTTGCTGGTACTTCTGTTCCAAAAGGAACTTACCAATTGGTAACTACTCCCGGTGCTACTGAATGGACTGTTATTTTAAGCAAAGACATGACTTTAGGCGGAAGCACTGAAGGCTACAAAAAAGAAGATAATATAGTATTAACTACTGTAAAGTCTGAAAAGCTTACTGAAAAGGTGGAAGTATTTACAATCGAGGTTTCTGATTTTTCAGCTGATAACAAATCAGCGAACATTCAGATTTCATGGGAAAACACTTCTGTGAAACTTCCTTTCACTGTTGATTTTGATGCGAAAGTAATGAAGTCAATTGAAGCGAGCACAAAAGTAAATCCAGGCAACCTGTACCAGGCTGCTTTGTATTACTTCGAAAACGGAAAAGATCTGAAACAAGCTAACGAGTGGGTTTCTACCGCAGCAGCTGCAAATCCTAACGCATACTGGATCTGGTTGACTAAAGCCAGAATTCAAAAAGCATTAGGCGACAAGAAAGGTGCTTTGGAATCAGCTACTGCTTCAAAAGCTGCTGCTGAGAAAGAAAAGAATGCGGATTACGTAAAAATGAATGACGAACTGATTAAGAGTCTGAAATAATTCATTTCCGTACGATATAACAGAAGTCGTGTTCAGTTTGAGCACGACTTTTTTATTAATTAGGATCTACTACCTTTACGGTAATGGATGCTGATCCCATCTCTGATCCATCTTCATCAAGAGTAGTGACACTCAATGTATAATCTCCTGCCTTCACTTCGGGCCAGACAAATTCATATGGAGCAATTGTATCTTCAAACAAGAGGTTAGTACCTTCATAAAAGTCTACTCTTCTTACCTTACCGTTTTCATTGGTAGCCAGCGCCTGAATTTTCACATCTGCCCCTGCAACAATTGTACTCTTATCTTCGGGAGCAGTAATGGTCAGATCTGGTAATCCATTATTTGATTCGTTTTCATTACATGAGAAGAGAGAAAAAACGGAGAGAAGGAAAACTGCAATCACTCCATAAGATTTTCTGATTGTTGTATTCATGTCTCTACTGATGTAAAAGGCATGCCATCGGATAAACGGAGAAGAGACTCTTGAAATTCAGGTAACCTGTATAAATAATTCCTCAGTGTATTATTTACGGGCAATTGTGTTTTCAACCGTCTGAACGATTATAGCTACTGCTACTACCACTACACAACCGATGATGTTGTAAAGTAAGAAAGCGACCTCTTCGCGTTGAAAGAAATAGAGATACAGAATTATTGCTTCTGCCAGAATACCTCAATAAAAACAGCATTTGACTTAATGTACTTAATGTGCAGAATGCGCTGATAAAAATACCAAGAATAGTTCCGTAGAAAAGTGAGCCTACAATGTTCAGCGGATCAGATTCTCTGCCTGATTGGCCAGCGAAGCAAAGATCATGGCAAAGACTGCCCATAAAGCAGTAAACCATTTTGAACTTTTTACATAATGTGCATCTTCTTCTTTTGGTCTTATTGTTCGCTTATAAATATCAACGGTTGTAGTAGAGGCCAGTGAATTAAGCTCAGAGGCCGTGGAAGACATGGCGGCTGAAAAAACAATCGCCATCAATAACCCAATAATGCCATGAGGCAGATAAGTCATTACAAAGTTTATAAATACGTAATCACGATCTTGTGTATTTGCCTTTGGCAAGGCGATCGCTATTTGCTCTTTTACTTTTCCGCGAATATCTTTTTCTGACTGCTGGATTGTACTGAGTTTTTCTCTTGACGAAGAGATTTCACCTTCTTCATTCTTCCGAATAGCATCCGCAAGGTGAATCACTTCCGATTGTTTCTCTCGATAAATCTCGTCATATCGTAATTGTAAACGGGCTATCGAATCTGCTACAGCAGCATTCTGAACAGCTCTCTCTTTTACAGATTGATTATGGAAAATTGGCGCCTGATGAAACTGGTAGAATACAAAGACAAGAATACCAATGTACAAAATAATAAACTGCATCGGAATTTTAAGAAGACCGTTGAAGATCAATCCTAAGCGGCTTTCCGCGATTGAACTTCCCGCAAGGTAACGCCCAACCTGCGACTGATCAGCTCCAAAATAAGAAAGGAATAAAAACAATCCGCCAATCAGGCCAGACCAGATATTATAACGATCAGTCAAATCAAATGAAGTATTGATCAGGTTCATTTTTCCCATCTCTCCGGCAATCAGAAAGGTATCTCCGAAGCTGATCTGTTCCGGCAGTTTATTAAAAGCAATTAAACCTGTAAGGATCATTCCACCCATGATAATCGTGAGCTGATATTTTTGAGTGATACTCACCGCTTTCGTTCCGCCCGTAATGGTATAGATCATCACCAGAGATCCAATAAAAAGCGTAGTGAGGTTAATACTCCAGTCAAGTATGGTAGATAGAATCAGCGAGGGCGCATAAATAGTAATACCAACAGAAAGCCCGCGTAACATGAGAAAGAAAACAGCTCCCAGTGCACGCACCTTTAAATCAAACCGCGTTTCAAGATATTCGTAGGCCGTAAACACTTTCAGCTTATGGTATAGCGGAACGGCCGTGATACTTAATATTACCATAGCCAAAGGCAGCCCAAAATAGAATTGAAGGAAACGCATTCCATCTTCGTAAGCTTGCCCAGGCGTAGACAGGAAGGTAACGGCACTGGCCTGAGTAGCCATGATTGAAAGACAGACCGACCACCATGGCATGGACTTACTTCCAAGAAGGTAAGCTTCCATGTTCTTCTTGCCTCGTGTTTTCCAGGTGCCATACGCCACAATGAGAAGCAGCGTGCCAAGCATTACAATCCAATCAATCAGTTTCATGCAAAAGAATGAGTGATCAGATAGTAACCAATGATTTGAAGAAACGCGAATATCATCACCAGCCAATACCAACCGCTCCAGGAACTGAATACAGGAGGTTTACCTTCTTTCTCTGACATTAACTTGCTGATTGTTTTTATTTACATTTCAACTGCAAATTAAAACGTTGTAACAGATTCAACACGAATCTTTACTCACATAAATTGTTAACCTAAAGTTAAAGGAATACACTACAAGATTAGTGGACTAGTCGCAGGATGTGATCAGAATTTGCCTCTTACTTCATCATTCACTGTGAATACACCATCCTCCCGAATGAAGATATGGATACGATTGACTTCTTTCTTATCTGCGGTGAGTAAATAAAGATTATATTCATGAGAGCTCACGCGATCTTTCAGATCGTCTGTAAATCCAAGAACCATTTTAATGGTCTCTCCTTCCTGTACCTTTTTGTTAAAAAGGGTGCTATTTAAATGATTGACCGCCTTGATCTTGGTCTCTTTATTAGGAAGTTTAATCATCTTGACGGTGAGTGTAAGATATGGAAGTGGCCCACCTGCTTTTTGCTCCTTCTGCCCTTCCGAATAATCTATCGTCATGGTGGCTGCCGTATTCACTTCACTTCGCTGTTTGAATTCATAATTCAGCTTTACTTCAAATTCCTCTTTCGGTTTAAATGCAACTTCTTCCTGTTGCAAAAGAAACATCACAAACAATAATAGATTGACCATTGGGGTATCGTCTTTCTTAAAGTTATGCAAAAATTAAGATCGCACGATCACTATCGCTGAAAGCTTTTTAGTCGTCCCCCAGGGAAAGGTATATTCTGAAGAGGCAACTTCGATTTTGCTAAAATCAGAGGCTATGACGGAAGAGCTGAATAAAAGATAATAGCCATAGATCAGCTTTGCATCATTGGCACTGAAACGTAAAGCTGAAAATGATTGTGAAGGAATTTCATCAGGCATAACAACCGCTTCCGTCACTACACCATCTACCGTAAGCTTGGCATTCTGAATTTTATAACCGTTGACTGACTTCACCAGTTCGAAATCAACAGCCATTTTGCTGTCCGGGGTGGTATATGTCCATTTTCCTTCAGCAGAGGAAGGACCGGGATCATCCTTTTTACAGGAGAACAGAATAGAAATGGAGAGGATAAAAACAAGGCCACACAAAATCAACTTCATAACCTTAATTCGTTGTTAAGGCTATGAAGTTAATCAATCTTTCTTAGAAATTTTTTCGCACAGTTACTCCGTAATTTCTTGGATCACCCAGGTGAGCTGCTCCAAAATCATAAGCATAAGTAATATATTTTGTGTCGCCAAGGTTTCTTCCCCAGAACATCACCTCAAATC
>JBGATZ010000186.1:0-8616 GCA_044228905.1 Cyclobacteriaceae bacterium
AAAAGTGGATGACCAGTCGCTTCTGAATCCGGCTGTAATACCGCCAAAATCTCCGAAGTCCACTTTCTGATTCACCAGGTATCCATACGTAATGAAAGGTTCTACATAATCTCCATTAGTCAGGGTTACAGCGCTGATAGGCGCCACTGCCTGTGAAGAGGTGGATCCCATGTTGAATGGAGGAGTAAGTGGCAATCCCAATCCATAGGTATCATATTCTTTGTACATTCTTTTTCTCCAGTCAAATCCGATTTGAGTGGAAGTTTGAATGGGAATGCTCATGTGAAAGTCTTCCTGGAAATCAGTATGAATAAATGCATTGGCCAGAAAATTCTGGAATGTATTCTTGTACGTCCACACATCGATCTCGCCCTTATCATCTACCGCAAACTGACCAGCAAAACTTGGTGCATAGTAAATCGAGTTGATATTTGTGGATTGATTATCAAATTGCCAGCGTGCTTCTTCCGTGCGGTAGTTCACACCGTATTTGGCATTTAACTCCAGGAAACGATTCACGTTATAATTCAGATCGAAGTTTTGAATGATGTCCACCTTATTATCTTCGCTATGTGCATACTGCTGACGATAGAATGGATTGAACGCATTGATACTTAAGAAATCAGCAGTCTGAAAACCGGGATAATCACCAGTTGACATCTTACGGGTAAGATCAAAGAACGGTGATGTATTAAGAAAAGTAAATACACCGTTTACCGCTCCCAGGGAATTTCCCTTTCCATACCAATAACCTCCGCCAGCCCCAAGGCCCGGAGCGAGGTCATTTTTTGTATATACCAATTGAGTAACGGATCTGACCTTTAGTCCTTTCACAAGTTCAAGTCCGATGTTAGAAGATACGTTGGTGCGATCAACCGAACCATTTCTCATCACCGGGCTTACCGTGTGGTTATTAGCGATTGAAATATTATAGTCTGCTTTATCTCCGGCACCTGAAATGCTCAGGCTGTTGTTGTATGTGCTTCCGGTCTTAAATACCTGCTTGAAATGATCGTAATATTTCAGGTTAGCATTATATGGCTTGTTATTGATGTTACGAATGTCCTGGATCGCATAACGTGCAGCGCCACCATACTCATAAGAGATTCCTTCAATAGAACCTACTTCGTTATAATCAAGAATATTTCCATCAGCATCTACAATGTTGTTATTCGCATCGGTCAGGTAAGGATGAAGTTTGGACTTATGAACATCACCATTATTCAAAAACTGGTTAGCCGAATAGCTGGTCGAGAAGTTCACTGATAATTTTCCCTTTTGTCCTTTTTTTGTGAACACCTGAATAACACCGTTTGCACCTTGTGCACCATAGATGGAAGCAGAGGCAGCTCCCTGTACTACTTCAATGCGCTCAATATTGGAAAGATCCAGTGAATTGATGTCCGTTGCTCCAATCTGAATTCCATCTACAAGGATAAGTGGCTTTGTTCCACCTTGCACTGTATTAATTCCACGCAACACGATGTTAACCGGATCACCAGGATTACCGCTGACAGAAGAAATCTGTGCACCAGCCACTTTACCAATCAATGCCTGATCAATTGAAGCGGTTGGCGTTGCCGGTAGTTTTTCTGCACCGAGTGATTCAACAGAGATACCCAGTTTTTTCTTGTCTGTAGCCACACCAGAACCGGTAACCACCACTTCAGAGAGTTGCGTGACATCAGCTCCAAGGGCAACGTCAACAGTCGAACTGTTTCCGATTGTCATCTCTTTTGTTTGCAATCCGATAAAAGAGAAAACCAGAATTGTACCGGATGATGGAACGGATAACGTATAATTTCCATCGGCATCCGTAACGGTACCTACAGCGGTACCACGTACGACTACGTTTACTCCCGGTAGCGATGATCCGTCATCGCTGGAAGTTACTTTACCGGAGACATTCCGGTTTTGAGTGAATGCACTAGTCGCAAACAGCATCACAAATCCTAATAACAGTAGAGATCTACACATAGTAATTGGTTAATGGTGAGGATAAACTCGGGCATGAATTCCCTTATCTGAAAGTTGAAGAATCAAAAAGGTTATAAATACACACACCTTACGGTAATTATCTTCATCACTTCTAACTACAGTTGCGTCATTTATATGTAGTTCCTACATATAGTGGGTCTATTTTTTAACTAAAACTTCACACAGCAAGGGGGTTATTCACCTACCCCAAAAAACAAAAAACCCGACCTGAAGTCGGGCTTGATGCTCACATAAAATAACCCAATTTAAGTGAGCAAGATCTTTAGAAGATTCAGATCAACTTTTCGCTGATTGCTTTCTGAATAGCATCGGCCCGGCTGTTAACCTGTAGTTTATCATAAATGTTTGCGAGATGACGATGAATCGTTTTCTTAGAGATATCAAGCGACACCGAGATGTCAACAATGCTTTTTCCGAATGAAAGCATAGTCATCAGTTCTTTCTCTTTTCTTGTTAATGGAGAATTGGGATTGGTTCGAAGATGTTCAATAAGTACACGTGCGATCCTTCCATTCATTGGAGCCTCATCACGATAAATTTCTTCCAGGCTCTTCATCACCTCCTGGTAAGAGGCCTTGCTATGAATAAAACCGGAGGCTCCCGCCTGCAGTGACTCATAGATTAATTCAGGCGACTCATGTGGAGTGACCATGATCACTTTTATTCGCGGGTAGAAATCGCTCAGCCATTTACTCGCTGCTATCCCATCCATTCCTTCCAGGTCCAATCCAAGAATAATAACGGAAGGGATAAGCTTGCCAATCAGATCTTTTACCTCTTCAAATGATTCATAGTCTTTGAGCAAAACATACTTATCAGAAGAAGTCAGCAACAACTTCAGCATCGACTTTATATCTCCGTTTTTCTCAATGATCAACAAGCGCTTTCTTAAGAAAGTCATAGGGGACCGGTTCAGTTGTAATTTCATTAATACGGATAAGGTGTTTACTGGTTCTGATTTCCTAAACGGTTGATATCAATTATTTAGCACTTCAAATCAATTAATAACCTGATCGTTATCGACCTACCACATATTACGTTAATCTTTTCTACGCCCGATATTAAAACAGTCCGCAATCTCTGTGATATAACTCATTTCGAATCTTTTCTGCTACTCAGACAAGAGCTAATGGTTACATCAATCCCTCGATCTATCCTTTTTTATCTAAAAGGTTATGATTTACAATGACGAATAATAGTTTTAAAAGTTGCATCGGTAGCAGATACAACGGTCCTTATAGAGGAGAATTTTTACAAACTGTATCAACTTAAAATAATCATCACTCAAAAATGGTGACAGAATACCGATTGAATGTTGTACTTCTACATCTTCCATCAACATATTATTGACATAAGAGCAGCACGCCTGATCTGATTACTATTCACCACCGTACGTAAAGTGTTCACAGATGAACATCTTTCGTTCGCTCAATCGCTTTATCTGCTTGTTTTGATGAGCAAATTCTTATGGCACGATTATTATTCCTACATTTAGAGTATAATATTGATAGAATGAAAAAATATCAGTTAGGTGAATTTGAAGAGATCGTCATACTGACAGTGGGTATACTGAATAATCGTGCGTATAGCGTTACCATTAAAGAGGAAATAGAGTCCAGGCTTTCACGTGATGTAAGCTTTGGCGCCTTGCACACTGCATTAAAACGCATGGAAGATAAGGGATATCTTAAATCATTTGCGGGTGAAGCCACTGAAGAGCGGGCTGGCCGCCCAAAACGCTATTTCGAAATAACAGCTATGGGCAAAAAAGCTATTCAATATGCCAGATCAACCAGAGAGGAACTTTGGCGTGCTATTCCTAAATCAGTATTACAAATCATTTAAGGTAGGCAGTGAAGTATGGAAGAAGAGTTGAATCCACAACCTCCAAAACTATTTCTGAAATTTTTCCGATGGTATTGTCATCCCGGTATGCAGGACTACATAGAAGGCGATCTCGTGGAAACGTATCAAAAGCGTGTAAGCATATATGGCAAACAAAAGGCAGATCTGAAATTTATGATTGATGTGATCCTGCTGTTCAGGCCGGGTATAATCCGTTCGGAAGAAGGACATGAGGACTTAAACAGTTATGGTATGTATAAAAGCTATTTTAAAACAGGCTGGAGAAATTTAAAAAGACACAAAAGTTACACGCTCATTAATGTTGCCGGGCTGGCGCTGAGTATTACTTGTGGAATATTCATTTTTTCATTGGTAAAGCATCACCTCAATTTTGACAACTTTCATAAGGATAGCGATCGCGTTTACCGGGTAGTTACCGAGTTGCATCGTGATGTGATCGCTTATCGAAGTAATGTTCCTTCTCCGCTCGGAGAACTTTTCAGAAACGATTACACCTATGGCGAAAAAGTAGCACGTGTTTACACGGCCTCGAACGCTTTGATTATATTAAAAAAAGAAAACGACCTGGTTAAATTCAAAGAACCAGAAGGAATCTCTTTCAGCGAAACCACTTTTTTCGACATATTCCATTTCCCATTGGTGCAGGGTGATAAAGCAACTGTTTTAGGTACGCCAAACGCAGCTGTTATTACAGAACGAATAGCTCAGAAATATTTCGGCAATCAAAATCCGATCGGAGAAACGTTCTGGCTTGAAAACAAAGTTCCCTTCACAGTTACAGGTGTGCTCAAAAACATTCCTTCCAATACAGACATCCGAAGTGAAATTTTTGTGTCGTACTCCACCTTAAAATCCTTCGATCCATGGCTGGCCAGCGAAACCGCAGGATGGGGAGGCATTCGTGATGGAATGAAATGTTATGTTTTGCTTCAGCCAGGCGCATCAGTTTCCAAAGTAGAAGAAGTAATGTCGGCTTATGTCAAGATCTATCGTCCTACAAGCAAGAATGTTCATCATTATAAACTACAGCCACTCTCGGATATTCATTTCAACGCGCAGTATGGCGGTGCGGTAGAAAAACAGGATCTCTGGATCTTATCCGTTATCGGATTGTTTCTGTTGGCTACTGCATGCGTTAACTTTGTCAATCTTGCTACTGCTCAGGCATTGAAACGTGCCAAAGAAGTTGGTGTGCGAAAAGTTTTAGGGAGTCTGAAAAGACAGTTGTTCTGGCAATTTATTTTCGAGACAGCCATGATCACCTTTGCAGGATTGCTGCTGGCCGCACTTATCTTTTACCTCACTCTTCCCTACGTCAATAATTTCTTCAACACCGAAATCATCATCAATCTTCTTTCTGATTGGGATTTGATTTTGTTTGTAATTGTATTAGGGCTCGTGGTTACTCTTTTTGCCGGTTATTATCCGGGTATGGTACTGTCGGGGTTTCAGCCGGTAGCCGCATTGAAAGGAAAACTGGCGCAGCAGAATGTCGGAGGCTTCAACACAAGACGTACCCTGATCGTAGCCCAGTTCACAATTTCTCAGGTATTGATAATTGGAATGATTGTGATCATGAATCAGATGCGCTTTGCCCGTCAGTCTGATCTTGGTTTCGATAAAGATGCAATCGTAATGATCAAAGCTGGTAGCGATTCAACCGGCACAGTTGCCAATACACTGAAAAATGAAATTGCCCGGATGCCTGGTGTAGATAAAATCTCTCTTTGTTTTGCAGCACCGTCTTCTGAAGATGACTGGGGAAATTCCATCCGGATAGACAACAATACCGAAGAGGTCAATTTCAGAACGAGCATTAAATCTGCTGACGTAGATTATGTTTCTACTTTTGACCTTGAATTTGTTACAGGAAGAAATCTTCTTCCTTCCGATACTGTAAAGGAAGCGATTATAAACGAGGCAATGGTTCGTAAGCTCAGCTTCAACACACCCGAAGAGGCAATGGGCCATATCATTGTTGCCAATGGTGGCTCAATGAAAGCAACGATTGTAGGAGTGTTGAAAGATTTTCATGACAAATCATTTCATGAAGAAATCAACCCGATTATGGTCACTACTTATCGCGATGATTATTCAAACTATGCAGTGAAACTTAATATGACCCATGCATCAGGTACCATTGCAGCAATTGAAAAACTGTGGCTGCACTATCATCCAGATCAACTGTTTGAATATGAGTTTGTAGATGAAAGCATTGCAGGCTTTTATGAAGCAGAAGAAGCAACCCTCCGGCTCATTCAAGTGTTCTCGTTTATAGCTATCGCCATTGGCTGCCTCGGTTTGTATGGACTGGTGTCCTTTATGGTTTCACAAAAGACAAAAGAGATAGGTATTCGCAAAGTGCTGGGAGGATCAGTACCACACATCATGTGGTTGTTCGGAAAGGAATTAGTGCGATTAATTCTGATTGCCTTTCTTATAGCTGCGCCAATTGGCTGGTGGCTGATGAATAACTGGCTGAAGGAGTTTGAATTTCAAATTACTATTGACGCCTGGACTTTTATTCTGGCTGTAGGTTGTTCTGTTGTGGTTGCTTCTGTTACCGTCTGCGCTCAGGTAATCAGGTCGGCATTTACCAATCCGGTGAAGGCATTACGTATAGATTAAAACAAAGAGAGGTAGTTTTGGCTACCTCTCTTTTGTTTCAGAATTAAGCTTCCTTATTTTTTGTCTCCTGGATTTCAGTTCTGATCTCCTGAGCCAGGCCTTTCAGATCCTGCATTGCTTTTCTTACGCGTGTTCCCGCTGCGCTATTTTGCTTATTGTAAAATTTGTCCATGTCGTCTTCCAAAGAAGCGATCAATGTTTTCAAGTCTTCAAATTTTTTCATTGTAGTTAGTTTGTTTTTAAAGGCTGCAAATGTGCAAAAGATGAGGTAAAAAAAATCTGCTAAAAGTGGATTTTTTTATAATTCTTCGATGAATGAAAACCATAATCGTCCGGAAGTAAAGCAGGAAAAAAAGATGGACCTTACCCATAGCTCACACTATATATATAGTGTAACGTGCTCTTAAAATCAAAACTCACGTAAGATGCTGACAATGAGGATCAAAATATTGATCAAACTTTGATCTGTTAGAATTACTCCGTTTAAAGGCATTATTTAGATTTAGTCTAAATAATTTTGCGGTGAATTTCTAACCTAAGCTTATGCGGTCTTTCTGGCTCTTCCTGCCTTTTATTCTCTTATCAATTACCGCAATGGCCCAGAAAGGGATGATAAAAGGCTCGATTCGTGAAAGTCAGCAACTGGCGCTACCCTTCGCCAATATCGTTTTAACCAACACGTCATTTGCGGCTACAAGCAATGAGCAAGGGCAATTTCAGATCAATGGAATTCCTTATGGCACTTATGAACTGGTGGTGACAATGCTCGGGTACCAGTCTGTAAAACAGAAAGTCACTATTAATCAGCCGATCGTTGAACAGAATTTTGAATTGCCTGACGGAGCAGAACAACTGGAAGAAGTAGTTGTACAAACGCAAAAGGAATCTGCTGTGATGGAGCAAAAATCAATCGCAGTCAAAAGCATTGACATCCGCGATGTGATTACGCAAAATACCTTGCTGACGGATGTAGCCGACCGAGTATCGGGAGTACGTATCCGCAGGTCAAGTAGCCTGGGTGAAAAATCTGATATCTCTATAAATGGAATGCGTGGCAATGCGGTGAGAGTTTACATCGATGGGCTTCCTATGGAATTTCTATATCCAAATTTTGATATCTCCACTCTTCCGCTCGGCAATATCAAACGAATGGATGTATACAAGGGCGTGGTGCCGGCAGATGTAGGGACCGATGCGATGGGTGGCGCTATCAACATCGTAACGGAACAACTTACTTCATCAAGGCTACGTGCATCATACGGATATGGATCGTTCAACACGCACATGGCCGACATCGAGCTAGGCCTGGTAAGCAGGAAAAACTTCTTTACTTCTGTCAATGCCGCCTACAACTATTCCGACAACGACTATAGTATGAACGCATTGGTTTACGAAACCAATAAAGTTCAGAAAGTAAAACGCTTTCATGATGGATATCAGATGGGATTCGTTGGATTCAATATGGGTGTGCATAGCAAGCCGTGGACAGACGAGTTGCGCTTCACTGTGAATTATGCATCCGGATATAAAGAAATGCAAAATGGTGCACGCATTACATCCACTGCTATCGGAGAAGCCAGGTACGCTTCACAAAACGCAAGCACTCAGTTAAAATACAATAAAGCTTTTGCCAATGAACGCGCGTTCTTCAGCAATATTATTGCCTATAGTTATCAGGACCTTGATTTTGTTGACACTACAAAAAACATTTACAGCTGGAGCGGGAGCATTATTGGCAGAGGCGATGGCGGGGAATATGCAGGAAGATCCGACAACACTACCCACTATTCAAATGTGCTCGATCGTGCCACGTTCACGTATGAGATTGCTCCTGAGCACAAATTAATGATTTCAAATCTTTACGCTTCACAACGGCTCACAGGAAGGAATCACCTGAAACAAGAAGGTGAACAGGACTATCTCACGATACCTCAATACCTCAAAAAAAACATCGGAGGCATTCAATATGACGGACGGTTTCTTGAAAAACTTAACGTCACTGCTGCTATGAAGTGGTATGACTACATTCTCGATGGAGCTGAGAACAATACTTATCTTCTGATCAAAAAGAAAGACCGCTTCCTTGGATGGAACGCCAGTATGAAATACGATATCGCAGAAGGT
>JBGATZ010000187.1:0-8534 GCA_044228905.1 Cyclobacteriaceae bacterium
AAGGTTCAGGCAGAACCTCTGCTCCTTCCAATACGGCATCTGTTGAAAGAAAAATACCAGGAGTGGATACAGATGATAACTCTTCGGACTTTCAAATTTCCACGTTTCCTAATCCGCAAAATAAGATCGCTGAGTTTACAATGCATTATCCCAAACTTCAATCTGTTACTTCTACGGATCTTGAGATTGTTACTAGTCTTAATAAAACAGCTATAACTTATTTCGTGATTTTACCACTCGGCTCATTAACACCTTTATCCGTACAAGTAAAAAACGGTCAGGATGCTTCGGGCTCCCCAATTGCACCCAATCTGAAAGGCTTCGTACAAGTCACTGTGCCATCAAGCGATATGGTAATTCCTGTTACCGGATTAATTGCGGCCACAAGTTATGATGTATATGTTGTTGCTGAGAATGCCGGTGGATTACAGTCTGTACCTGTAAAACTACAGGCGACCACGGTTGATCCTTTCGCTCCAAATCTTTCATTAAGTACAACTTCGATTGGTTTCCCGGGATTTACAGACAAGGACAAACAATCTGCTTCAAACATCTACACGATTGCTGCTTCTAATTTAAGCGAAGATGTTTTAGTTGTCGTGTCGGGCAACTATGTGATTTCAAAGAATGATGTTGATTTTGCGAATTCGTTGA
Organism: Cyclobacteriaceae bacterium; assembly: GCA_044228905.1. Classification (GTDB taxonomy): domain Bacteria; phylum Bacteroidota; class Bacteroidia; order Cytophagales; family Cyclobacteriaceae; genus ELB16-189. The sequence continues at coordinate 655 of JBGATZ010000187.1, forward strand.
TTTTTGCTGCATCCGACTTTACAGCAGACCAAGCAGTTTATGTTCGGTTTAATCCTTCGGGTAACATAAGTAGTCAATCAGGAACAATCACTCATTCCTCCACTGGAGTTCTCAATAAACAGATTTCCCTTACAGCTATTTCCATTGATCCGTATCATCAGAATTTTAATGATCCTTCTTTTCTGACTAATAGTGGCTGGACTCAGTATAACAAAACAGGAGTACAAACATGGGCCTCCACAAATTTTGGTCATACCTGTTTGACTGGATGCAATGCAGGTACACCCGACAAAGGAGTTCAGATCAATGGCTTTGCCAGCTCAGCTGTTGCCAATGAAGATTGGTTGATCTCGCCCAAACTTGATTTGGCGGATTATTCAGATTTTGCAGCAATGTCATTCTGGACGATCTCTGCTTTTTCCGGAGAGGTAGTGCAATTGAGATATTCGATAGATTATTCTGGAAGCGGAGATCCGACATTGGCAACATGGATTCCATTAGATGGAAAATTTCCACCAGCCAATTCGAATCTCTGGACTGAATCATCGAACGTGCTTTTGCCTAAGCAGGATAATATTCATGTAGCATTCATTTATATCTCTACCACAGCTGCGGCTTCTCGATGGACGATAGATGATTGGAAAGTGGAAGATGTTGCAGGCTATCTGAATGTGCCCAATTTCAATTTCTCATTTGGTGAAATTGCGTCAGGGAGTATTTCAACATCTCAGTCTTTTATTTTCGAAGCGCAAGGTTTTGGAAATATAGAATTAACAACAGTTCAAGGATATGAATTGTCAACTGACAACATACTATTTTCTTCTTCATTAACGGTGAATGAACAGAATGCCAGTATTGGCAAAACAATTTATGTCAGGTTTGTCCCGGATGTAAAGCAACTGAAGTGGCCAGGAGCAATCTACTTTACTGGAGGGAATCTGAGTCAAATAGCAAAAGGAGCATTATCGGGTTCTTCTTATCCTCTCACAGAAACCTTCGACATCACCACGTATAATCTTGAATTTTTTGGTACGGACGTTCGTGATGCGGAAGGCGATGAATTTGGCCCGGCTGATGATGTATTGCAAATCGATAATGTAACTTCTGTATTGCAAACAATTAAGTCTGTTATTATCGCGGTGGAAGAGGTTTCGGATGATAATGCGATGAACCAGCTGGTAGGTTCACTACCCGGCTACGAAAAGATAATGTCCAATCGATGGTCGTATTCATTTGACCCTCCCGATCCTGATTTTCCTCCACAAAAAATTGGTTTTGTGTTTAATATGGAAACGGTAGAGTTGATTGAGTCAAGGGTAATGTTCGCTGAGATGTATGAGAACATTCGGACGGGGCAGGTAACTCTGCCAGGTTATCCGGGAGCAGGTAGCAATAGTTTTTGGTCTTCCGGAAGGTTGCCATTTATGGCAACAGTGAATGTTACTCTTAATGATTTGACGAAACAGATTAAACTCATTGTACTTCATTCGAAGTCCGGATCTGCATCGGCCGATTATGAAAGGCGAAAGTATGACGTAAAGGTCTTGTATGATTCTTTGATTGCTCATTATCCGAATGACGCTGTTATTATTCTTGGAGATTTCAATGATGATGTGGATGAATCAATTAACACCGGGTCATCATCTACTTATAAGATATTTGTAGATGATCACGTGAATTTTAAAGTTTTGACTCATGAACTAAGCCAAAATGGAGGAGCAAGTTTCCCCAGCTCGGGTAGCTTTCTGGATCATGTCATTATCTCGAACGAACTATTTGAATCATATATCAGTAACTCAATTGCGATCGAAGATCCGCGACTTTACATTTCAAATTATTCCAGCACCACTTCGGATCACTTACCAGTAAGTGCACGCTTTGCCATTAAAGGTGACCAGCAGATTACATTTGATCTGAATTCGCAACTAACTTATACCAGTGTACCATTTGAATTGCGTGCTACTTCATCATCCGGACTATCTGTGAACTACATCAGCTCAGACCCATCTGTTGTATCTATCCAGGGAAATATAGCAACAATTCTTAATACAGGTAGGGCAATCATTACGGCCAGCCAGGCAGGTAATGAGAGTTATGATCCTGCGTTGAATGTAGTTCGTGAACTCGTTATCGATAAAGCAACTCAGCATATCACTTTTACTCTTGATTCTCCAATTGACTATTCAAATGTTCCTTTTGAACTTAATGCTATTTCCTCATCTGCACTGGAAGTGAGGTACTCAAGCTCTGATCCTGCCATTGTTTCTATCAATGAAAACAAAGCAGTAATTCACAAAGCGGGCACTGTGAAAATAACGGCACATCAGGAGGGAGATGATTTTTATAATGCTGCGGCTGATGTGAGCGTGGAGCTGGTAATAAATAAACTCGTACAAATGATCACATTTGCTGTAGCTTCGCCAATTACTTATGGAGATCAATCGGTTGAGTTAACCGCAACGTGCTCATCTGGATTACCAGTCAACTATTCCAGTTCCAACTCTACAATTGTGGAGATAGATGGGAACAGGGCATTGATTCTCAAGGCTGGGACTGTACTCATCACTTCAAGTCAGCCGGGCAATGAATGGTATGAGGCGGCAGCGGATGTTGAAATGGAGTTGATTATTAACAAAGCGGATCAAACTATAACGTTTAGCGCTATAGAAGAAAGATTGGTTGATGAAAATTCTTTTTCTCTCTTCGCATCAAGTAATGCGGGATTGCCTATTACTTTTTTCTCCGACTCAGACAAAGTGATCATTGAAAATGATGAAGTAAGTTTGATTAACCCCGGCCGGGTAACGATCACTGCTATCCAAGCCGGAAATTCAGATTACAACGAAGCTACAGCTACCCGGAGCTTTTGTATCAGACCACTAAAACCATCGATCACTATTCTCAATTCGGGGTCAGAGCTGCCATTGTTTATATCCAGCTCTTCCAATGGGAATCAATGGTATCATGATGATGTAGCTATTAAATCAGAAACCAATGCAACATATACGGCAACGTTGTCGGGAGTTTTTAAAGTACAGGTGACGATTGATGATTGTATCAGTGATTTTTCTGACGATGTGCCTATAGTCGTGACAGACCTGCCACGTGAGAGAACTGTTTCTTTTTATCCGAATCCGGCAACCGATTATTTGATTCTTTCGGGAATTGAATCACACATAATTACAGCTGTAATCAGTGACACTAATGGAAGATCTTTGTTACTTTCTTACAAATGGATAGCTGATGAGCGTTTGCAAGTAGATATAAATTCCTTAAGTAAGGGCATGTATATACTTAAACTTGTAGGAAACGAGTTTTTTTATCAGGTCAGGTTTATTAAAAACTAATTTTGATTGCGATCATAGTACATAAGCTGTCTTGCAAATTTTTTTTTGCGCATGCATTAAATTAACTTGAATGTATACAGCTAAAGGGTGTTCAGTTGGCCTGTGGAATAAGATTGGCCACAGATCATTTCCGATAGTCAATTGGAAATTTAAGAAGAGTTGAAAATTTACTCCAGCATCTTCACTGCTGTGACTGCGGCTTCTTCCCCTTTATTGCCAAGTTTCCCACCAGCTCGTTCCTCCGCCTGCTTCTTATTTAATGTAGTGAGTACGCCAAAGATGACAGGCTTCTTTGTCTTGATATTCACTTCCGTGATACCATAAGCAACCGCCTGGCAGATATAATCGAAGTGCGGGGTATCACCCTGAATCACACATCCTAAACTGATGACTGCATCAATATCTTTTTTGTCTGCCATTTGAAGTGAGCCCAAAGTCAATTCAAAAGTCCCTGGAACATTCTTGCGAATAATATTTGACTTCTTTGCTCCAAGTGAAAGTAATGCGTGGTAAGCGCCTTCATAAAGTGCTTCCGTAATTTCTTCATTCCATTCAGCCACTACAATGGCAAACTTCTTTTTAGAAATGTTGATTTTGCTTTTCCCCGAAACGGACTTGAGTATTCCTGCCATAAATGATAAAAATAAAAAAGGGATAGAATTTCTATCCCTTCAAAGTTATTAAAAGTCCTGATTATGAATTTTTCTCAAGACTAGCTTTGTACTTGCGTGCGGTCTGATATTCGCTGCTATCCCAGAAATCGGTAATGATACGATTATAAGCAGCAATTGCTTTCTCGTTTTGGTTTAACTTTTCATAAGCCAAAGCCAGTTTCATCAGATAGTTGGGAGTATAGAATTTGTTAGGCTTATAATCAGAAGCCTTTTCATAATATGAAGCAGCGCTTTCGTAGTTTTTCTGTTCCATGTACGCATCTCCGGTCAGGCTGTAAGCGCGTGCCTGTACCAGGATGTCGCTTGCCTTAAATCCTTCGAGGTAATGAATGGCCAACGGGAATTTTCCCTGTTTTAGACTGATCACTCCTGCATAGTAATTAGCAAGGTTGCCAGCATCAGTAATTCCGTAATCGTCAATAATCTGTTCGAATCCCAGATTGTTTCCATCACCCTTCATGGCCAGGTTTAGACTGTCTGCTTCAAAGTAACGTACAGCCTGAAACATTTCCTTCTGTGCCTGTAAATCCTGGCTGTTCTTATAGTAGTTGAATCCGAAGTATCCGCCTACAATAACAAGAATCGCAGCTACTATCCCGATGATGACTTTTGGATTTTCTTCAATCCAATTTTCAGCACCTACCAGTTTGTCAGCAATTGCTTCGTTGTTTTCTAAAAGGTCAATTTTTTCGTCTTTTTTGGCCATGTGATTACAGAAATTAAAAGTCCCGTCTCAAGGTTTTCGAGACGGGACGCAAAACTAAGAATTCAGTGCTATTATTCAAAAGGTGACTAATCGATTGCAAAAGCGGCAAAAGGGTAATCCGATTGTAGATGTCTGTCAGCGCTTCTGAAGGATCAGGATAGCTGGATTCCTCCGCGAACTTCACGCTTGCCTCTACTTTTTTCGGCAATGCGTTGATCAATCGCTTCAAGGTCTTTTTCGGTTGCGTGCTTTTTATCCAGAATGGCTTTTCTCACCACTTCGATCGGATCGCGTTGCTTGTATTCTTCTACTTCTTCTTTCGTGCGGTATTTCTGGGGATCAGACATTGAATGCCCCTTGTAGCGGTAGGTACGGAACTCCAACAAAGAAGGACCTTCACCAGCACGTGCTCTTTCAGCCGCTTTTGCTACTGCGATATGCACCGCCTCTACACTCATAGCGTCAACTGGTTCTGACGGCATGTCATAGGCTTCGGCAAGCGTATAAAGATCAGTTACGTTGGATGATCCCCACACAAGTTCCCATGGCGTAACCGTTGTTCTCAATCACAAAAATTACTGGCAATTTCCAAAGCATAGCAAGGTTTAATGCTTCGTGGAATGCCCTGACGTACAGCACCATCACCCATATAGCACATACACAGGTTTTTGGTCTTGTTGTATTTCTCTGCGAAAGCGATCCCGGCACCCAGCGGAACCTTAGCTCCTACAATACCGTGTCCGCCCATGAAATTTTTCTCTTTGTCAAAGATGTGTATAGAGCCACCTTTTCCTTTGGTAGTACCAGTTGACTTACCATACATCTCTGCCATAATCGCTCCCGGATCCGTACCTAATGCCAACGGATGTCCGTGATCTCGATATGCAGTAATCCATTTGTCATCTTTTGTTAATGCAGAAACAGCACCTGCTGCACAGGCTTCCTGACCAATATAGAGATGGCAAAATCCTCTGATTTTTTGCATCCCGTACAGTTGTCCTGTCTTCTCTTCAAACTTCCGCATCAACTGCATGCTTTCGTACCAAAACATATAAGTTTCCTTTGAAAACTCACCTTTATCTTTGGTGCCTTTTGGTTTTGCTTGGGCTGTGGTCGCCATAGTATTAATTTTGAATTCGGACTGCGAAAATAGTCCATCAACAATTCCTAACAACTGTTCGTCAACGGAGAGATAATTAGCTTACATGCGGCTCGAAAAGCTCAGCTTATTCAATTTCAAAAATTATGAGGAAACACAAATTGTGTTTCAGGGCAACATTCATTGCTTTTTGGGTAAGAACGGAAGTGGCAAAACCAATCTGCTGGACGCGATTTATTATTTGTCATTTACCAAAAGCTCACTGACTTCCAGTGACATGCAAAACATCCGCATCTCGCAAAATCAGTTCTTTATCAAAGGCGCCTTTTCGCGAAAGCAAAAAACGAGTGAGGTGATCTGTTCTTTTCAGCAGGGCCAAAAAAAAGTGATCCGCGAAATGATCTGGACTACGGAAAGTTTGCCGAGCATATTGTAAAATTATCCGGGTAACGGTTGCTCCTCAGGACATTGAGCTGATCTGGGATGGGAGCGAAATGCGCAGAAAATTTTTCGATAGCCTGATTTCTCAATTGGATCGGGTTTATCTGGATCATCTCATTACTTATAGTGCTCTTTTAAAGCAACGTAATTCGGCCCTTCGTTTTTTTTCGGAGAAAGGAAAAGTAGATCATGATCTATTGGAGACGTACGATCAGAAATTGATCCCTGCCGCTGATTACATTCACAGAAAAAGAAGTGAGTTTATTAAAGATTTCGTCCCCCGACTGATTACTCACTACCGGTTCTTGTCAGATAACGATCAGGAAATAGTGGCCATTCAGTATCGATCCGATCTAGAAGAAGTGAACTGACATCTTAAAGAAGAATTTATCTGCGATCTGGCGCTGCAAAAGGACTACCTCAGGAGTACACCGGGATGATTTTCTTTTCTCTCTTAATTGTAATGAGTTGAAGCGTTTTGGGTCACAGGGGCAGCAAAGTCTTTTCTGATCGGATTGAAGCTGGCGGAATTTGAATCGATCACAATCAGCAAGTCTCTGAAGCCGATTTTATTATTGGATGACATTTTTGATAAGCTGGATGATTCGCGTATCAATAAATTGATGCAACTGGTGGCGCAGGAAAGTTTCGGACAAATCTTCATTACCGATGCGCGACCTGGCCGTACGAAGGAAATCCTGGAGCAATCGGGAATCACCGCGGAACTATTTGAATTAGAAAATGGTAACTTAAGGGTAAATGGCAAAGGGTAAGCACGAAGCGGTACATATTGGCGATGCGATTCAGGAATTGCTCAAATCCTATCGCATTAAAAAATGATGACGCGCAGTCGTTAAATGTAGGAGAGATTGGTAGGCAAACCGGTATGCCAAGAGAACAAAGAAAGTGTTTATCGAAGCAAGTGCTCTTTGTTGGAGCTGGATTCACCTTCCATGAAACATGACCTGAATCTTCACAAAGGACAAATTCTGGACAACCTTCAAAAAGAATTTGGTAAGGAGATTCTGGGCGAGATTGTAATCATGTAGCGCAATCATTTCAATCCTTTAATCAGTTAAATCTGTGTTCCGCTTGCGGAAATAGAAAAAGCCATTATTTTTGCACTCCTATTTTTTAGGTAAACCCTAAAGAACAGATAGAAAGCGTTGATTTTAAGACCAATAGGTTTTAGACGTTCTTAGAAAAATTGAATAGTTGGGGAGATACTCAAGCGGCCAACGAGGACAGACTGTAAATCTGTTGACTTATGTCTTCACAGGTTCGAATCCTGTTCTCCCCACAATATTTTAAAAGCGGGAGTAGCTCAGTTGGTAGAGCGATAGCCTTCCAAGCTATAGGTCGCGAGTTCGAGCCTCGTTTCCCGCTCTTGTACCAAAAGCTGTTGTAGCTCAGGGGTAGAGCACTTCCTTGGTAAGGAAGAGGTCGAGAGTTCAATTCTCTTCAACAGCTCTAACACAAAGCTATTAATAGCTAAGTTGTCGGGAGATGCCTGACAGCTGTTTTTGAAAAAATATAAAAAGAATTTCTGATTACGGATGTGTAGCGAACATCAAAACGTAACAGATAATTCTATCTGCCACGTGGCAGCGAAT
>JBGATZ010000188.1:0-8568 GCA_044228905.1 Cyclobacteriaceae bacterium
ATCTTACTGTCGTCTCTCCTGCTATTGCGATTGAAAAACTGAAAGTCAAACAAAAAGTAGACTCTATTCACTCCGTTCACTTGATTAGAATCCTGGACAAACCCGCTTACCAGATTGCTTACTTTAGCGGGCATAGTGGCGAGGGGATGCACCTGCACACCCATCATGCGTTGGCAGATGCACAAACCGGAGAGTTAAGAGGACCATTGAGCAAAGAAGAAGCTATCAAAATTGCTAATGAACAAATCGTAGCTGGAGCTCAACAATCAAAAGTAGAGTATCTGCAACAAACTAATGGTCATCATGAATACCGTGAAAAACCACTGCCTGCCTGGGCAATTACTTACGATAATCCAGAGTGTACTGTGTATATCAGTGCTGAATTAGGAACCTATCAAAGCATTCGTCACAATCAATGGCGCGCGTTTGATTTCCTGTGGATGCTGCATACGATGGATTATAAAGAACGAGATAATCTGAACAATCTACTGCTTAGAACATTCAGCATCTTTGGTTTGATTACTGTGCTTTCAGGCTTCCTTCTTTACTTTGTTTCATCACGAACACTTAAAAAATTAACCGCATGAAATTAAGATCAGTTTTACTAATCATTTTTGTTAGCATAATCCATTTTACAATCGCACAAACGGATCACACGCACACCACAACAAAAGCTGACACTACAAAGAAAAGCATTCCCAGAGAAGAGCACGCGCAGATTGGTGATGCACACATTACCATCTTGTACACGGCTCCTGCAGTCCGAAACAGAGTAATCTGGGGAGGATTGGTAGCCTATGATCAGGTTTGGTCAACAGGCGCGCATAAGGCTACCTCATTTGAAATCAACCATTCTTTCTCAATTGCAGGCAAGAAAATTCCGGCTGGCAAGTATGGCCTCTTCACCATTCCAGGAAAAGAAAAATGGACATTCATCGTGAATAAAAACTGGGATCAGCATTTAGCTGACAACTATGATTCCAAAGATGATATAACCCGAATTCAACTTACACCAAAGATCCTTTCGAAAAATCAGGAACGGCTCGAATATTCTATTAAAGAACTATCAGAAACCGAATGCGTATTGGAAATCAGCTGGGAGAAAATCAAAATCGCAGTTCCAATTCAAATCAATTAAGAACACACGTTTGTTATCTGCAACGTGATCATTTGCATAATATTTATTTACCCTTTTCATTAAGGAATTAATCTTTCTTATACATTCGCTGCATCATGAATAATCAAAAGCATTATGCAGCGGCTATCTCAGCCTTCGTTATCTGGGGATTTTTCTCCCTACCGCTGCGTGCATTGAAAGGTTTTGGAGCAGGGGAAATCCTCTACTTCCGTATTTTCTTTTCAGCAATCATCCTCATCCTGATTATTCTTATCGCCCGTAAAGCAAAGCTGAAAGCGGATTACTCTTTATTCAAGTCGTTAACCAGGAATCAAAAAACTCAAATCATTGCTATTACACTGACTGGTGGGTTATTGTTGGTTGGAAACTGGCTCACGTTCATTTATGTCATTAACGCAATAAACATTAAAACGGCCTCGTTCTCTTATTTTATCTGTCCTGTTCTCACTGCAGTATTAGGGCATTTTCTTCTGAAGGAAAGATTAAATCCGGCACAATGGACTGCTGTAGGATTGTGTTTAATCAGTTGTGTATTGATGGGACTCAACTCCACCTTAGAACTTGGCTATAGTATCATCGTGGCAATTACTTATGCCTTATACCTGGTAACGCAACGCAAAAATGTAGGCTTTGATCGGATGACTACCTTACTTGCTCAAATCCTCTTTGCTTTTTTAATTCTGAATATTTTTTATTCCAGCTTAATCAATACCATCCCTACTTCAGTTAACTTTTATCTGATCATCATACTGATCGCTGGATTATTTACTGTTACTCCACTATTTCTAAATCTTTTTGCATTAAATAAGATCAACTCCACCACCGTTGGAATTCTGCTTTACATCAATCCACTGATGAATTTTACACTGGCCATTCTTGTGTTCGGTGAAACGGTAACCAATCTTCAGATGATTGGATATGCGATTATTATAGTAGCGCTTATTCTCTTTAACTATTCCAACATCAAGAAAATACAAGCCAGGATTCAGACTGCCTGACTCTTTGTGTGATTAAATTGTTTTCCAAAAGTTTAGTTTAAACAACAACCCTTCTCTTCTTTTATCATTTCTTTAATTCTTCAGGTGACCTCTTTTTAACGTAAGAAATCCTTTACTTTAGGAGTACACTCATCCGTTATTCATGGACTCAAGAAGAGAATTCCTTAAAAAAGCAGCACTTCTTTCAGGTGCCGGATTATCAGCAGGGCTATTTCCTCCATCTATTCAACGTGCGTTGGCGATTGATCCAAAAGCAGGAAGCACGTTTATGGATGCTGAACACGTTGTGATACTCATGCAGGAGAATCGCTCGTTCGATCATGCTTACGGATCGCTTCAGGGAGTGCGGGGGTTTAATGATCCAAGAGCTATCCGATTGCCCAATAACAATAAAGTGTGGCTGCAAACCAATAAAAAAGGAGAAACATACGCACCCTTTCGACTGAATATCAAAGATACCAAAGCAACCTGGATGGGATCATTGCCTCACAGCTGGACCGACCAGGTAGATGCGCGTAACAATGGCAAATATGATCAATGGCTGGAAGCAAAGAAATCAGGAAATAAGGATTATAAAGATATGCCACTGACGTTGGGGTATTATAACAGAGAAGACCTTCCATTTTACTATTCACTTGCCGATTCGTTTACAGTATGTGATCAGAATTTCTGTTCTTCATTGACAGGCACTACCCCCAATCGTCTTTACCTCTGGACCGGAACAATTCGTGACGAACAAAATGATCAATCGACCGCCCGGGTAAGAAACTCACAACTGGACTATGATCTGCCCGCCAGCTGGAAGACATTCCCCGAACGGCTGGAGGAAAATAATATACCCTGGAAAATCTACCAGAATGAAATCAGTGTGGGCGTTGGTTTTGAAGGGGAAGAAGATGCCTGGCTGGCCAACTTCACAGACAATCCCATTGAATGGTTCACTCAATATCATGTACAGTTTCTACCGGCATATATTAAATTCATCCCTAAAAAGATTGAGTTATTAAAATCAGAGATTAATAAGATTACAACTCAGCTTTCCGCGCTAAAAGGAGACGAAGAAATAAAAACTAAAAAACAGATTGCGTACCTGGAAAAATCACTGCAGATCACATTAGAAGAACAAAAGAAATACACACTGGAAAACTATAATAAGCTTTCAGAGAAAGATAAAAATCTTCATACCAAAGCATTTACTACCAATGTAAACGATCCGGATTATCACAACTTAACTTCCATCAAATACAAAGAAGGAACAGAAGAGCGTGAGGTACAGATTCCTAAAGGAGACGTGTTTCATCAGTTCAGGAAAGATGTAAAGAACAACAAACTCCCAACTGTGTCGTGGCTTGTTGCTCCCGAGAATTTCTCCGATCATCCCGGAGCTCCGTGGTATGGTGCCTGGTATGTTTCCGAAACGATGGATATCCTCACTCAAAATCCGGAAGTATGGAAGAAAACTATTTTTATTTTATGCTATGATGAAAATGATGGATACTTCGATCACGTTCCTCCATTTGTATCGCCCAATCCCAATGATCCGAAGACAGGAAAAGTATCCTCCAATATTGATGCGTCAGTAGAGTATGTAACATTAGAGCAAGACAGTAAACAACGCCCTGCAGCTGAAGCCCGTGAAAGTTCAATTGGATTAGGTTATCGGGTTCCATTGGTTATTGCTTCACCCTGGAGTCGCGGTGGTATTGTAAACTCACAAGTTTGTGATCACACTTCCATACTCATGTTCCTTGAAAAGTTTCTCTCTCATAAGACAGGAAAGAAAATTAATGAGACTAACATCAGTTCATGGAGACGTGCAGTGTGTAGCGATCTTACTTCCGTGTTTCAGCCTTACAATGGAGAAAAGATTCCGTTACCTGAATTTCTTCCCAAGGATGATTTCATTGGAGATATCCACCAGGCTAAGTTCAAGAAGGATCCTTCTGGATATAAACCATTGACCGCTACAGAAACAGATGCTGTCAATCGCAGTGCATCCACTTCCCAATTGATGCCTCAACAGGAAAAGGGAGTTCGTCAAGCCAACCCACTGCCTTACCAGCTGTACGCAGAAGCAAAACTAAACGCGAACAAGAATGCAATTGACATTCACCTCGCTTCGAGTAACAGTGCATTTGGAGAACGTACAGCCGGATCTCCCTTCTATATTTATGGAAGTAAGAACTCTTCACCCAGATACTATGCCATATCAGCCGGAGATCAGTTGAGTGATCAATGGGCAATTAGCGATTTTGACAGTAACAATTATCAACTATCCATTTATGGGCCGAACGGCTTCTTCCGGGAATTTAAAGGAAGCAATAACGATCCTCAAATAAGTGTAAACTGCGAATACGAATTGATCAAAAACACGCTCACGGGTAATATCGTTGTAGAAATTACCAATAACAGTGCTTCCGCGTTAAAGTTAAACATCAGAGACAATGCTTATAAAGCGAGCATTCCATCCAAAACAATTGAACCCGGTAAGAGAATAGCTATTCCTTTAAATCTTGTAAAAAGTTTTAACTGGTATGACTTTACAGTCGCGATTGAAGGCAACTCCTCTTTTGAAAAAAGGTATGCCGGCCATGTAGAAACCGGAAAGATGAGCTCTACTGATCCTCTGATGGGAGGAATCCTTTAAATCATGAAATTCTCTTTTCTAAATCAAATTGCAAGCATTATTTTTTATACTTGAATTAAAGAAGCACTTTCTGAATCCCAAGAGATGATTGGTAATTACGGTCCGAAGAAAAAACTGAAGTTTGTTATTCAACGTCACGATGCTTCTCATTTACATTACGATTTTCGTCTGGAATTAAACGGGGTATTAAAGAGTTGGGCGATCCCCAAAGGACCATCAATGAATCCAAACGACAAGCGCTTGGCTATGATGGTGGAAGATCATCATCTCTCTTATGGCAATTTTGAAGGAACGATTCCGAAAGGAAATTATGGTGCCGGGACAGTACAGCTCTGGGACGAGGGCACGTATGAACCTGAAGTGAATCCACTCATGAATGCCGAAAAAGAATTAGAGGAAGAACTGAACAATGGAAATATGAAATTCATCCTTTACGGAGAAAAGCTAACCGGTTCTTTTTCGCTCGTTCGATTCAAAAATGCAAATAAAAATAGCTGGCTATTAATCAAGCAACGCGATCATTTTTCTGTCAACGAAGAATACCATGCGGAAAACATTCGTGGCTAGCAGCAAAAAAAGCGCATGCCATTGGGAGCATACGCCTGAAAATCCGTTTACGAATTAACTATTTCTTTTCTTTTACTGAACTTTGAGCTGTCTCAGATAATGAAAGATGTTGTTCCAGGACAGGAAGTTTTTCCAAAGCCCAGGTTTTCAAATCAGGGTCATTCCCCCTCTCAGCTTGCTCTTTAAACTCATCGATTACATCTTTATGTCCCTTTACCATCATCTCAGCATATTCTTTATCAAAATCCAGTCCACTTTTCTTTGCCAGATCTTCATAGTGCTTTTGAGACTCCTCGCTCAATACAGAAGGAAGGCTAATGTTCTTATGCATAGCCAGTGTTTTCAGTTCGTCATTTGACCTGGTGTGTTCATCCACCATTGTCTTTCCTAATTGTTTAATTTCCGGAGTTGCTCCATTGGCCATTGCCAGTTGTCCCAATTGAACCTCAAGCATGCCTGCATCAGCCGCGTTTACTGCAAACTCTGTATCATCCTCCACACTCGTACTGTCAAATCTCTCTTCATTCTGTTCCTCGGCAAATTCTTTGCTATCCGTTTCAGCCTTCTTACCACATGAGGCAAACATCATCGTGAAGGCACTTATCGCAAATACATACATGATCTTTTTCATACATCTTTAGTTTAATGAAATACTTAATCATTAAGCTTTAAATACGATGCCAACGGTTGATATTAAAGAGTACGAGCAAACAATAGGTTTGTAGAAAATTATACCTCAATTGCCCATTGCGACCCCTTGCAAATCAGTTAATGAATAACGTAACCGTGCCAATTTTAATGGATTTGATAGCGAGGTAAGGAAAATATTCCCCGCCTGAAGACCTTATCACTAAGGCACATTTTTATTTACAGTGGTATATCTAAAAGACAACACATGAAAAAGATCATATTGGCATCAGCCGGAATTATTTTTAGTATCATGCTGGCCTGTGCAAAAACGGATACCGGAGCTTCTGCTACAATGCATAAAACCGACTCCGTTTCATTCAGAACTACACCAAAAAAAGTTGAGGATCCATCCAAAGACATGATCAAAATCCCCAGCAACGAAGTACCCTTCTCTCTTCGCTCTACACTGCAAGGTTCTGAATATAGCGGATGGGAAACCAATGGAGTAGTCTATCAAAATCCGGGAACGGGTGAATATGCTGTACAGATCAATTCAGTGAATAGTTCTTCTGTTGCTACAATTCCTGTATGGCATAGATTTGATCCCAACGGAAAGCGTATTCCAGACCAGAAAAATTAAGAAAATCAATAATTAAAAAAAGGCCTTCCGAGGTCTTTTTTTTATGGAGTTACTTCAGGTAACTCACTTGTGATTGAAGAATATCTTTATCTTAATGTAAGTATTCATCACCTGCGATAAATGAAGTTATTCTTACTGACTGTTGTTATTTTTATTTCCATACACGTTTACCCACAAACTCCTGAAGTTAAAACAGAATATCCCGATCATGTTGGAGATATTGTCTTTGATCCCTCGTTAGACGATCCCTCATTTAAAATCTGCGCAGACCGTTCTGTTTATCAGTATTACAATTTCGGAAAGGGGCTGCAATACAAGGGTGAGAAGCCAGCCATTGAAGAACAATTTAAGGAATTGCGCATTAACAAGGCAGCAGGAGAAACCGGCTACATCACCATTCGATTCATAGTAAACTGTGAAGGAAAGACCGGTCGGTTTCGAGTTCAGGAAATGGACAATAACTACCAGTCGCGGAAATTTAATAAATCACTTGTAGCCAGATACCTTGGCATCACCAGGCAATTGAATGGATGGATCCCCGGTATGGACACCGGGTACAAAGTGGATTACTATCAATACCTGACATTCAAAATAGAGAACGGAGCTTTACTTGAAATACTGCCATGAAGAAGTTGCTAATCATATCTATGACCCTAACATCATGGTGCTTATTTTCTCAGCCCAACTGCAACGTTTACAAAATGAACGGTAACCAGGCCTGCTACGAAGCATGTAAGCTGGCTACAGAAGGCGAAGGAGCTCAAGGCTCGAAAGAATCGCAGGAGAAATTCGACAAAGCCACAGAGTTATGCCCTGCATTTGATTACGCATTCATGGAAAAATCAGTACCTTATTTAAAGAGAGGAGATTTTATTTCCTGGAAGAAAATCATCGATCACGCGGTTGCGCTCAATCCGATGGCACATCTGGGATATCGCGGATGGTGCCGGTATCAGTTTCTCCGGGATTATAAAGGAGCTATTGAGGATCTGGAACGACTCGATTCCATGACTACCTTCGATATAGGCTACTCCGTCAATGGGGACTATCAATTGAATATTGCAAAAGCATTATGTTATAAAGCATTAGGGCAAAAAGCCAAAGCCATTAAGATTATAGAGCTACAACTTTCACAAAAAGGATATACACCAATGACTTACGATTACCTGCATCTGGGTGTGCTGAAAATGGAAACCGGTGATGCAAAGGGAGCAATTATTTATCTTAACAAGTCCATTGCTGCCAACGACTATCTTGCAGAACCTTACTACTACCTGGGCCTGATTTATAAAAATCAAAAATCGACCAGAGAATACCAAGCAAGCATGGAGAAAGCTAAAGCGTATTACGAAAAAGGCTACAGGCGATTTGACCCATACACGCAGCCAATGGACAAAATCTATCTCAGCGACATTGAACGCGAACTAAAAAACCTGAACTAACTCTTACACTATAATCTCCTTTAAAGAATCAATGAAATGATCGATTTCAGATTTAGTATTATAATAATGAGGAGATGCACGTAATGCCCATTCCACTCTTTTTTCATCAAAATCAATGACTGCAAACTTCCGATAACTGGGAACTACGTTAATCTTTCTTTGAAGCAATTGTTGAGTCAAATTAACGGGCTCGCCATTCTGAACATGAAAGGTGACTAATCCTCCCACTTCAGGACCTTTATCCAATACCTTCACTCTATTAATTGCAGACAATTGTTCTCTTGTATATCCCGCCAACTCCTTTACCCTATGCCAGATTTTATCTTCACCTACCCGAAGGCAGTATTCAATTGCTGCTTTCGTACCCACTACCAATGCATAAGCAAACTCCCAATCCTCAAATCGCACTGCACCCTCTCTTTGTTTGTACACATCTTTCTCTATCCATTCGGCACCACGCATATCGATGAATAGCGGCTCCAATCCCGCATTCAATGCTTTATCGG
>JBGATZ010000189.1:0-4335 GCA_044228905.1 Cyclobacteriaceae bacterium
GCGATGTTTTCTGCCTGGTCATCAGGGATAGAAATGTTGAATTCCTTCTCAAATTCCATGATAAGCTCAACAGTATCGAGTGAATCAGCGCCTAAATCGTTAGTGAAGCTTGCCTCAGGAGTCACCTCAGATTCTTCCACCCCTAATTTGTCGATAATGATCTGTTTTACTTTTGTTGCGATTTCAGACATGATTGTAAGGTTTAGAGTATTTTAAAATCTGGCGCAAAGTAAAAGATTTGATGCAATATTGTCAAACTTTGAAAGAATTGGCAGATTTCTAATTATTGGAGGATGAAAAAACGGAGGCTGGAAGTTGAGTATACATATGATTTTGAGTTGCTTGGCATATCCTCATCAGCGAAAGGCTTTAAGCTTGCCTGGGATATCAATCAGCTGCTCGCTATTCGTTTAGTGAAATTAGAAGACCTCTCAATTGAGCAAAAAGCAGGAGGAAGCGCATCCTATGGGTGCTATGGGTTTGAATCTACCCATAGTAAACTTCGCTTGTTCCGTAATAAACCAAACGAAACGGACCTGCAGAAAGCCTTTCTGGTGCCCGAATTTCCTCATATGGACTTTATTTTGATGGGACAAGGCGAAGAATACACCCAGCACAATCGTTTGCAGGAAGTCTTACGAAATATTCCTTCCGTAGAATTAGTGGCTTTTCTACCTTTAGCGGCTCTAAAATCAAAGGACAACTTTATTTTTTGATGAATCTACTTTGCTCATCCCGCTCGCCTTCCGGTAAAACGGAAAATATATTAACGAAATACTCAACTTTTTAAACCATTGAACCAGAACCTGTAGTATGGAACGTATCTCCTTTAACAAAACCAAAATTGTAGCCACGGTTGGCCCGGCATCCAACTCAAAAGAAATGCTGAAAGCTTTAGTGAAAGAAGGGGTGGATGTATTCAGATTGAACTTCTCTCATGGCTCACATGAAGATCACCTGAAGGTGATCAACTTCGTTCGGGAGATTAATGCTGAAATGGGAACCCATGTTGCCCTTTTACAGGATCTGCAAGGCCCGAAAATTCGGGTGAATGAGGTCGAGGACGGAACAGTGATTGTGGCTGGACAAGAGATTACCATCACAACCGTTCAGTTGAAAGGGAATGCACAGAAAGTAAGTACCTCTTACGAGGGATTACCAAAAGATTGCAAACCTGGCGACATGATCCTGATTGATGATGGTAAGCTGGAATTGAAAGTAAAAGAAGTGCGCGGTGTAGAGGTGATCAGCGAAGTGATTTACGGTGGTCCGCTGAAGTCGCGAAAAGGAATTAACCTTCCATTCACAAAAGTGTCAGCTCCATCGCTGACCGAAAAAGACAGTGCAGACCTCGAGTTTGGATTGAAACATAATGTGGATTGGGTGGCTTTGTCGTTTGTACGCAAGGCATCGGATATTGAAGAGCTGAGAGCAATTATTGAAAGCAAAAAATCAACTACACGCATTGTGGCTAAGGTGGAGAAGCCGGAAGCACTTGAAAATATTGATGCCGTAGTTGCTGCTACAGATGCCGTGATGGTTGCCCGTGGTGACCTGGGGGTAGAAATCTGGATGGAAGAAGTTCCAATGGTACAAAAGATGCTGGTGGAAAAATGTAATAAGCTTTCCAAGCCGGTAATCGTGGCTACTCAGATGATGGAGAGCATGATCGAGAATCCGCGCCCTACCCGTGCAGAGACAAATGACGTAGCTAATGCGGTGATGGATGGTGCCGATGCACTAATGCTTTCCGCTGAAACCGCTGCAGGCAAATATCCAATTGAAGTAATCCGAAGCATGGTTCGTACCATTGCCTCAGTAGAAAAAACCGGTAAGATTTATTACCGCTTCAGAGAGACGGACCCACTGTCACCAACTTTTACACATGATAGCTTTATTCTGGGTGCTTGCAAGCTTGCCCAGGATGTGGGCGCAAAAGCGATTGTGGGAATGACTTCATCAGGCTATACTGCATTCAAAGCTTCTTCACACAGACCTAATTGTAACATCTTCGTGTTTACAGGCAACAAGGCTATTTTGAATACGATGAACTTAGTGTGGTCTACACAGGCCTATTACTACGAGAAACAAAACTCAACTGATGAGACTATCGCTGATGTTCAGGAAATATTGAAGAAAGACGGCCAGGTGAAAAAAGGAGACATTATTATTATCCTTGCCAGTATGCCTATTCATGAACGTAATCGTACGAACATGATGAAGCTAAGCGTGGTGGATTAATTTGATGTTCGGAGCTGGAGGTTCGATGTTAAAGCTTTCGAACCTCTAGCCTCCAACTTCCAGCTTAGGTTCCACTAAAATCACCTCTTCCTTTTCCACCACCATTGCTCCGGCAGGATCTCCTTTTCGTTTACGTACATATTTTTTAGGAGTGAAGATTACCGCACAAAGTGTTTCTGTTCTTCTTTTTGAATTATATGCAGCCAGCTCAGCGGCACGTTCAATTACATCTTTTGGGAAGTTTTTGCCCGCCTGGTGTTTGATTAATACATGTGAACCAGGAACGTCTTTTACGTGAAGCCATAAGTCTTCTTTGAAGGAATATTTAAGCGTAAGTTCATCATTACTTTCCGCGCTTCGGCCCACCCAGATCTTATATCCTTTGAATTGGAATTCATAAAACGGTAAAGCGGTTTTTTCTTTCTCTTTTTGTGATTGCAATGCTATGATGTCAGAATTCTTCCGCAGTGATTTTAATTCACTGAGTGACTCAGTCTCCTGAATTGTTTTTTGAAGCTTACCTGCCTCTTTTTCTTTTTTGCCAATGGCTTCTTTTAACTTCTCTATTTCGATGTGCTGATTTTTGCTTTTTCGGTAAAAAAACTCTGCATTTTTCTGAGCAGAAAATTCTTTCTTCAGTTTTATCTCGATTGGCTTATTCTCATTGTAGAAATTTTCAGTGATCAGCTTTTCTTCTCCCGTTTTAACGCGGTGAAGATTGGCCATAATTAAATCCGCCCATTGCTGGTAGTGATGATTATTCTCCAGCTCCGAAAGTTTTTGCTGATTTTTTGCGATGTAACTTTCTGCCGAAGAGAGTTTATCGCGCAAGAGTTTGAGTGCGGAATTCTTTTCTGATAAGAAAGTAGAACTGGAAATGTATTGATTAAAGAAGTTGTTAATTGCTTTTACGGGATCATCATACTTCTTAAGAACCGACCCGAGCGATACAAGGGAAAAAATCAACTGGTTGTTGTGTTGGATAAGATAAAATTCAGGATGATTTAATTTACCTAATACATCCTGAATCAGATTCCATTTCTGATCAGGTTCCGAGACTTCGAATCCCTGATTGTTCAGATATTTCCAAACTTCTTTCCCAAACGTGAAATACAACGATGAAAGATTGCTTAAATGAGCATCAAACTCCTCTCGTGACCAATCAATTTGTCGATCGTTTTTTTTTATGTCAATTTCAAAATCAGTCTCCAGTTGATTTTTAAAAATCTCTCTGACTTGATCATGTTGAATTAAAAGAACATTGGCCCTGTTACCATGCATTTTAAAAATCAATTGAAAACCCATCTCAAGCAGAATGGAAAAACTTCTTTCGTTTTCAAACTGATACACACCAGCTACTTTTTTCAGAAGCAAATCGTTGAATAAATCAACGCTGTTTTTGCGAGCGCGGTTAAATGAATCCGGAAAGGATAAACAACTGAACTCGGGTGATAAACTTGCTTTGATGAAAAAAGAGCGAAGTGTATTATTGAACTCCAGCACCAGTTCATCTTTGTGCTGACTGAAACACGATACCAGTGAAAATCCATCGAGATTCAGTGCAAGCCTGGCAGAAAGTTGTTTTAAGAAATAGTAATTATTGTGCACGGCAATCAGTTCAACTCAGTAGCAAAAAAAGTCAGAGCTCTATGGTCAGCCCATCATAAGCCAAAGCTACAGAAACAGGTAATTCTTTTTCTACTTGTTTGTGTTTACCCAGTTTGTGACTGATATGGGTAAAGTACGTTTTGGCAGCTCCGATTTTGCCCGCTTCTGCCAGTGCTTCTTCTAATGTAAAATGAGAGATGTGTTTTTCACGCTGAAGTGCATTGATGATCAATACTTCTGTGCCCTTCAGCTTTTCGTACGTGCTTTCGGGGATAGCATTTGCATCTGTGATGTAGCTGAAATTTCCCAAACGAAAACCAACAACCGGGAGCAGATGATGCATTACAGGCAGCGGAGTAATAGTTAATCCATTTACAGAAAATGGTTCCTGTCTAATTTCATGAAGTACAAGCTGCGGAATACCTGGATATTTCCTCTCCTCAAATGCGTAATAGAATTCAACCTTGATCTGATCCAGCGTTTCTT
>JBGATZ010000189.1:4371-8522 GCA_044228905.1 Cyclobacteriaceae bacterium
GCACATCGTCAAGGCCGGCCGTGTGGTCTTTATGCCCGTGAGTAAAAAGAATGGCATCCAGGTGTGTGACATTTTCACGCAAAACCTGCTGTCGGAAATCAGGGCCGGTATCGATAATGATACTTTGTCCTTCGGCTTCAATGTGAACAGAGGACCTCAACCGCTTATCCCGGTAATCCATGGAATGACAAACTTCGCAATCGCACCCAATTACGGGCACACCCTGAGAAGTGCCGGTTCCGAGGAAAGTGACTTTCAAGGGATCAGGCTTTTACTTCGCTAGGAAGAAGCTCTTCGTATAGTTTTTTGCTCTTTTCAGAGAAACGGGAGCCATCCAGAGGAGTACTTTTAAGGATATCCAACAGGGCGTTGATTTTGCCCTCCATCGCGAAGAACTTATTGATAATCATGATCTTCTGCTCACGGAGCAGGCAGTAGCCAGACTTGAAATTGCCCTTCTCATAACGCAAAACGTAATCTGATTCGGCAATCATGTCCTCCAGCTTCAGAAGGAATTGGTTCGTGTATTTGATCATTCGTAGTGGCGAATTTTCTTGCTGCAAGATAACGTAAAATTCAGAATTTATAATTTAAGAAAACTTCGATTTGGGCGTTTCACAGGGTAGTTCGTACTTCGCAAATTGTGACACCTGGTAAACGTAAAAAACTGATTGTAATTGTCGGGCCTACTGCTGTGGGAAAGACGGCCGTATCTATTCAACTGGCTCAGGAGTTACAAACGGAAATTATCTCAGCAGACTCTCGCCAGATTTTCAAAGAACTGAATATAGGTACAGCCAAGCCTTCAACGGAAGAGCTGGAACAGGTTAAACATTATTTCATTGGCAACAAATCAATCAATGAAGAGTATGATGCAGGTCAGTATGGACGCGATGCACTGGAATTGATTCATTCGTTATTTAAAAGTTATGATCAGCTTGTGTTATGTGGTGGTTCTGGTCTTTATGTAAGAGCAGTTTGTGAAGGTTTTGATGATTTGCCCGTAGTACCTGAAGGAATAAGAAAGCGAATTATTGATGATTATGAGCGATTGGGTCTGGAATGGTTGCAGCAGCAGCTGAAGGAAAAAGATCCTGATTACTTTTCAATCGTTGATCAGCAGAATCCGCATCGGATGATCCGTGCGTTGGAACTGATTGAAGCGACCCAACTGCCTATTGCAACGTTAAGGAAAAAGAAAACGCTTCAACATGATTTTGACATCATAAAGATTGGACTGGAGCTGGAGCGTGAAGAACTTTATCAGCGAATAGATGCCCGCATGGATAGGATGATTGAAGAAGGATTGTTTGACGAAGCCGAAAGCTTTTATGTAAAAAGAGAATTAAATGCTCTTCAGACGGTTGGCTATCGGGAGATTTTCGATTACCTCGATGGACAATATGACCATGAGGAAGCTGTTCGGTTATTGAAGCGCAACACGAGAAGGTATGCTAAACGGCAACTCACCTGGTTTAAAAAAGACACAGACGTGAAATGGTTTAGTCCTTTTCATCTGGAAGAAATAAAATCTTACATTTTGAATTCTATTGAACAGCATGGCCAATAAAAGAGTTTTGATCATCACATATTACTGGCCACCAAGCGGAGGGAGCGGTGTGCAACGTTGGCTTAAGTTTGTGAAGTATCTTGTTCCGAAGGGATGGGAACCTTATGTATGTACTCCGGAGAATCCCTCATTTACGATCCACGACCAATCATTAGCGAAAGATGTCCCTTCAGGTGTTCATGTGATTAAGCGTCCGATCTGGGAACCTTACGATTTGTTTTTCAGTTTGTCAAAATTATTTGGTAAGAAAAAAGTTGTTCAAAGTGATTTTATATCAACCGGGAAGAAATCTGTTTTTGCAGGAATCAGTAGTTGGATCAGAGGAAATTTTTTTATTCCTGATGCACGAATCTTTTGGGTGAAGCCAACTGTGACGTTTCTTAATGATTTTATTCAGCAGAATGAGATCGCAACCATCATTACCACGGGTCCACCACATAGCATTCACCTCATTGGACTACGATTGAAGAAGAAGAACCCCTCTCTTAAGTGGATTGCTGACTTTCGTGACCCTTGGAGCGAGTGGGATTTACTGGATACACTTTCTCTTAGCCGATGGGCAAGGCGTAAACACAGAAAATTAGAACGACAGGTATTGCAAACCGCTGATCGGGTGGTAACAATAGCTCCCTATCATGTGAACTTGTTTGAGAAACTGGGAGGAAGAAAAGTAGATCTAGTTACCAATGGGTTTGATGAGGACGATTTTGGTAAAGTTGTTCATAGCCGAACTAATAAATTTACTATTCGTCATGTAGGAGTAGTGGATGAACTAAGAGACCCACGTCCGGTGATGGAGGCGTTAAGACAGATAGTTGCCGGGCAGTCAGAAATGAAAGATATCATTTCAGTGGAATTTATAGGTAATGTTAATTCTTCTTTCAAAAATCACGTCAAAGAAGATCAGGTGCTTAACAGGATGGTTACTTTTATCGATTCTATTCCACATAGCGAATTGCTCAAAGTTTACGGTAATACGGATCTGCAATTGCTTGTACTTGCCTACTCTGCCATTGCACCAGGGAATTTACCAGGCAAATTTTTTGAGTACCTCGCTTCGGGTAACCCTATCGTAGCTATCGGTCCAGTAAACGGAGATGCCGCTGAGATATTGAACAATACTCATGCGGGCGAGATTTTTGAACGAAGTGATATTGATGGAATTAAGAAATCAATAATAAGACGAAGTGATATTGATGGAATTAAGAAATCAATAATAAGCTATTATAAAAATTGGCAATCAGGAAATCCACTCAACAGAAGAGATGTTTCGGCTTACACGCGCAGAGGGTTGACCGATCAATTGATCTCAGTGCTTGAGAGTTAGTCAGGATTTTAATCCAGTCATGCCCCAAATTCTTTTCAGGAATGCATTTCCGTCAGGAGATACTTTTGAAATGAGAATGAGCCCTCCGAAGAACAGCGTAATAATTGCAGAACGTATAAATACATCTACCAATACGTTACTGAATTCAGGTATTAGCATATTGATGGATAATGTTAAGACAGCAATCACCAACACCTTAAGTGAGGCAAGATCAAATGGCTGCATTTTCAGTTTGATCAGGATGAATAAATATTTTATCAGATTAAATAATATCATGGCAACGGCAGCTCCAATGGCAGCCCCATTGATTCCGTAGATCGGTATAAGCAGGTTATTGGAAATGATGACGGTAGCCGCCAGTATAGTTATTAAAATGATATTGAACCAGTAGTATTTGGACAAAACGATGATTTCACTACTTGGTCCAAAAATCATATCCGCCAGTTTTCCAAAACCGATAATAATCACAACCCATTTACCGGCCTCGTAGATTTCCTTCTTAGGCATGAGTTCGAAGATATTGCCCAGATTGATGTAAATACCTATAAGAAATAAGGACCCCAGGATGAATTGATTGATGGAAGTTTTCTGATAAATCGTGGCAATGTCTTTCAGGTCTTTCTTTTCAAATGCCCGCGCGATTAAAGGCATGGCGACCTGACTGAGCGCGCGCTTAGGTATTTCAATAACAGCTGCCATGTAGAATGCAGTAGTGTATATCGCATTGGCGGTGAGGCCAAGAAGGGCTGAAACCATCATGCTATCAATTTTGCCAATGATAATCAGGCCTGCAGATCCCGCAAAACTAAAAAGACTATAGCGTGCAAGCTCTTTCATTTTTCCTTTTGGAATAATGGAAAAGTTTAGTGTCAAAGATAATGCGTTGTGATAAGCCAGATAAAAGAGTAAGATTAGAAGACAACTCAGATAAGCCAGCAGTGTTCCGTTTATGAAAGCGGTATAAGTTAGCCATCCCTTGAAATACATAATCACCAGGACGGATAGTAGTAGACGGATAACCACCTCTTTCAGAAGATTCGGAAAAACAGTCTTCAGTAGTGATCGTGAATAGGCCTCCAGCAGCGCAGTTATTAGAAGTATGAAAGTGAGCCAGAGTACAATGGAAGAATATTGAAGAATTGCTTTTGCATTATCTTCAAAATACGAGAGAATAGGGGATTCATATGCCTTGAAGGCGATCAGGTAGAGCGAGAACCCAAAAATACCCAACAGGAAGAGAAGACTTATAAAACC
>JBGATZ010000190.1:0-8506 GCA_044228905.1 Cyclobacteriaceae bacterium
CATCCCGTTCAATGCCGAACCCATGGCGTGTTCGCGAATTCCAAAGTGGAAGTTACGTCCACCGAAATTGGCAGAAGTGAAAGATTCGAATTTCTTCAATAATGTTTCCGTAGAAGGAGCAAGGTCAGCTGCACCACCAATCAATGTAGGTAATGATTCTGCAATGGCATTCAATACTTTACCGGATGCCTGGCGGGTAGCTACTTTACCATCTTCTGCTTTGAATACAGGAAGTTTGTCTTTCCATCCTTCAGGCAATTTGCCAGCACTCAGCAATTCATATTCTTTCGCCAGCTCAGGATATTTCTCTTTGTACGCTTTGAACAGATCATTCCATGCTTTCTCTTTCGGAGCACCTTTGCTACCTGCTTTCTTGTAATGATCCGCCACGTCAGCAGGGATCACGAATGATTGGTTCGGATCGAAGCCCAACGCTTCTTTTGTCAGTTTCAATTCAGGTTCGCCCAATGGAGAACCGTGTGCACCAGCAGTATCCACTTTATTAGGGCTACCAAAAGCGATGTGTGTACGAACCTTAATAATAGAAGGCTTGTCTTTTACTGCCTGACATTTTTTTATTGCTTCCGCAATCGCATCGATGTCGTTGCCATCTTTCACTACTTCTACGTGCCAGCCGTATGCTTCAAAACGTTTGGCTGTATCTTCAGTAAACGCAATGGCGGTATCTCCTTCAATAGAGATGTGGTTATCATCATATAGATAAATGATGTTATCCAGTTTCAGGTGGCCTGCCATTGAAGCGGCTTCGGCACTTACCCCTTCCATTAAATCACCATCGCTACAGATTGCATAGATGTTGTAATTGAAAAGTTCGAAGCCCGGTTTGTTATAACGAGCGGCTAAGTATTTCTGCGCAATCGCGAACCCAATTCCATTGGCAAAACCTTGCCCTAATGGACCCGTAGTTACTTCCACACCAGGAGTCAAACCATATTCAGGGTGACCTGCAGTCTTGCTATGCAACTGTCTGAAATTCTTTAAGTCATCAAGGCTCAGATTGTATCCGGTCAAATGCAAGAAGCTGTACTGAAACATACATCCGTGACCAGCAGAAAGAATGAAGCGGTCGCGGTTTGGCCACTCGGGGTTTTGAGGATTGTAGTTCATTACATCTGACCACAGGACGTAGCCCATCGGGGCAGCGCCCATCGGCATGCCGGGGTGACCGGAGTTTGCTTTTTGTACGGCATCAGCAGAAAGTACTCTGACTGTGTTGATTGCGGATTGTGCCAGCTTATTGCTCATCTTTTTGGTTAATTAATTCGAACACGTTTGTTGCCTCGTTTACCATGGACAATGGGTATCAGCCACGCATAAACGAAAGTGTAATGTTACTCATATTTCAGGGAAACGAGATGCATTTTTTCGGTACCTTCATGTAAAACAGTAAAAAAATGGCCAGCTATAAACTACAAATTAACGGTCGTACGGTTGAGGCCGATGTGGAGTCCGACACGCCCTTGCTCTGGGTATTGCGTGATAACCTGGGACTTGTAGGTACTAAGTTCGGATGTGGCATTGCGCAATGCGGAGCCTGTACCGTTCATTTGAATGGGAACGCTGTACGTTCCTGCTCACTCCCTGTTTCAGCTATTGGAAATAGTAAAGTGACAACCATTGAAGGACTCTCTGAAAAAGGAGATCATCCAGTACAGCAGGCCTGGGCTGAAGTAGATGTGCCTCAATGTGGTTATTGTCAGGCTGGTCAGATTATGACTGCCTCAGCACTATTGGCTAAAAACCCCAAGCCAACAGCTGAACAAATAGATACAGCAATGAATGGAAATATCTGTAGATGTGGAACTTATCATCGTATACATGAAGCAGTAGCTTTAGCATCCACCAAAATGAAATAACCTATGGAGACATTGATAAAAGAGAAAACCTCAAGACGTAATTTCATTAAGCTCACCGCTACAGCTACGGGTGGATTGTTTCTGGGATTTAACTGGCTGACTTCTGAAGCGGCTGAGATGAATGTATTGAGCGAAGCTGCGGTGAAAGCCGGAGAGATCAGCTTCAATGCATACTTATCTATTTCTCCTGAAGATGTGATCACCATATTTTCGCCTAATCCCGAGTTAGGTCAGAACATCAAGACCTCCTTTCCGATGATCGTAGCAGAAGAGCTGGATGCCGACTGGAACAAAGTGAAAGTGGTTCAGGCCAACCTCGATACAAAGAAATACGAACGTCAACTAACTGGTGGAAGTGGAGCCGTTCCGCATTCCTGGGAACGATTAAGAAAAGCAGGAGCCACTGCCCGTCATTTGTTGATTGAAGCCGCTGCTAAAAAATGGAACACATCGTCTGCTACGCTAACAGCGAGCAATGGATTTGTGATTCATCCGGACGGAAGAAAGTTAAGTTATGGTGAACTGGCTACTGATGCATCTGGTATTCCTGTACCAACCGAAGTAAAACTTAAAGACAAGAAAGATTTCAAGCTGATTGGTACGGCAGTTCATAACGTGGACAATCATGACATGATTACCGGCAAGCCATTGTATGGTCTGGATTTCTATCGTGAAGGAATGATGATCGCGATGCTTCAGCGTCCGCCTGCATTTGGTACAAAGATCAAGCGAGTTGATTCTGCTGCTGCCAAAGCAATGCCAGGCATCATTGATATAGTAACCTTTAAAAACAATGTAGCCGTGGTAGGTAAATCTACCTGGCAGGTGAACAAGGCACGCAAGGTATTGAAGATTGAATATGAGAAAGACGGAAACATTGAAAGCACTTCCGATCATGATCGCATCTTCAAAGAATTATTGGAGAGCGGTAAGGATGCAACGGTAAGAAGAAAAGACGGAGATGTGGATGCTGCATTTAAATCGGCAGCGAAGGTGATCGTGAAAGAATACCAATGCCCGTTTCTTCCGCACAACCCGATGGAGCCCATGAACTTCTTCGCGCACGTAAAGCCGGAAGGAGTGGAACTGATCGGACCGACACAAACACCTGATCTTGCCAGAAATGAAACAGCCAAGTTGTTAGGTATTTCGCCTGATTTAGTCACCGTAGAACTAACGCGACTGGGCGGTGGCTTTGGAAGAAGACTGAAAGCAGATTATGTGGTTGAAGCAGCTGAACTTTCAAGCATTATCAAAGGTCCGGTGAAAGTAATCTGGACGCGTGAAGATGATATGGGAGGCGGAAGCTATCGACCAGCGGTGCGTTATCGTTTTGAAGCTGCGCTGGATGTATCCGGAAATATGATCGGGTATAAGTTGAGAGGAGTGGGGATTAATGCAGGTAACAGTACACGTGAAGATAATTTTCCTTCGGGTGCGGTAGATAATTTGTTGATTGATTCGATTGAATATAAATCACCCATTACTACCGGAGCATGGCGAGCGCCCATTACCAACTTTCTTGCGTATGCGGAACAAGCATTTTTAGATGAAGTAGCGGAAGCAGCGAAACAAGATCCCATTCAGTTTCGCTTAAGCTTATTGGAGAAAGCAAAGAAAACTCCAACGGGTGCAATCAAGTATGACATTGATCGGATGAAAGCGGTGATTGAATTGGCAAGAGATAAGTCGGGTTGGGGCAAGAAAAAAAATCTTGCTCAGGGATTCAGTGTTTATTTCTCCCATCGCTCGTATGTAGCACAGGTGGCAGAAGTAGAAATGAGTAAAGGAACTCCTGTACTGAAGAAGATTTACGCTTGTGCGGATTGTGGCGTAGTGGTGAACTTAAGCGGAGCATATCAACAGGTAAAAGGTGGAGTTGTGGATGGATTAGGTCACGCCATGTTTAGTCAGGTTACCTTTAAGGATGGAGCAGCCGAGCAAAAGAATTTCAATTCCTATCGATTGATCCGGATGAAAGAAGTGCCCGAGGTGGAAGTACATTTTGTTAATAATGGAATTGATCCAACGGGATTAGGGGAGCCTGCACTTCCTCCTACCGGTGGAGCGGTAGCCAACGCGATCTATAAAGCAACGGGCAAACGGATTTATAACCAACCGTTTATCAAGCAGCCTGAAATGCAGGGAGTTAAGCTGGGAGAACGCCTATAAGGTTTGTAGCCACAGATTACCCAGATAGGCACAGATATTCTTTAGGATTTTTTATCTGTGTTCATTTGTGGCATCTGTGGCATTTTCTTTTCCCTACAATTGTAATTTTGTCCCTATGAAAAGGATCTCTTACTTTATTGGAGCAGGTGTGCTGCTGGTGGCAACTCAATGTTCCGCTCCCAAATCTGAAACTGAGACTGAAGCGAAAGCCGACACCGTGAAACAAGCCCCTACCGAAATGAACAGCGAGTACATCTCCACATTCCAGGTGGAAAAGCCGGGTAAGATTGTGGTCGAAGCTTATGCTAAGATGTCGGATCAATACGACAGCACGGTTGTTCCCCAAAAAGCAGAAATTACTGACGAACCTACGATTGCACGAATTATTGAACTCGCCAAAGCTTTACGTGATAAAGGAGAAATCATGAAGAAAATGGCCGATGGTCCGGGCATCGAAGTGAAATTAATTTACACGGATAAGATTCTTTATTTTAGTTTCTATGGAGAAACAGTTAAAACTCCGGACACCTCTTTTTACGCCAATCATCCAGCAGAAGAAAAACAGCTTTACGACCTGCTGATTTCTTTAATTAAATAAAAACTTACTTTCTTCATTGGAAGAACTTCAAAAGAGAGTTATATACTGCGATCTGTTTTTGAAGAATAGGAAATTCCAAATCAGTCTAAATCTTATTGATGAAAGGGAGACTTTCGCATGGAAGTCTCTCTTATATTTGCTGCCTACCTAAAACCGCAGGGAGTAATTATGCCAGTTTCTGGATCAGATGAGAAGATTCTGTCCGTAGATATCGGGGGATCGAAGATCAAAGCAACCGTGTTGGACGTGGAGGGGAATATGCTTCGTGACTACGAAAAGACACTTACACCCAATCCCGCCAATCCTGAAAGTGTAATCAAAGTCATTGCTACACTGGCAGAAGGGTTCAGGCCATTTACCAAAGTTTCTGTGGGTTTCCCCGGGTATGTGAGAGATGGAATTGTGCGCACAGCACCCAATCTTGATAATGATGCCTGGGCTAACTTTGACTTAGCCACAGCATTAGCTGAAGAACTTAAACAACCGGTACGAGTGGTGAACGATGCAGATCTCCAGGGCCTGGGTATCGCAGCGGGCAAAGGCCTCGAGATGGTAGTGACATTGGGTACCGGCTTTGGTACTGCATTACTACTGGATGGCGTATTACTTCCTCACTTTGAAATTGCGCATCATCCGTTATCGAAAGAAAGAGATTACGATCAATACATTGGCAATGCCGCACTCGAAGATGCAGGCCTTGAAAAATGGAACAAGCGTATGAAGAAAGTAATTGCGGTGTTGAAAACAGTTTACAATTACGATCATCTTTATATCAGCGGAGGTAATGCACGCAAGCTTGATTTCAGACTGGAAGACAATATTTCTATCGGTACCAATCTGGAAGGAATAAAAGGAGGAGCGAAGTTGTGGCGGGCGGGAGTTTCGCAAAAAGCATAGCCGACTAAATTACTCCTCATTGTAACGATTATATAACTGAATCAGTATCTTTGGGTCACCCTAAACCCAAACTACCGATGATGGCTTTATCTCCGTTAAGTCCTGATTTCTCTTTTCATGAACCTGCTCAGGTTCATTCCTAACTAATCTTCAATAATCTGTCGATTCAAAAGGACGAGTTCATCGTCTGTATTGATGGGTATTGTGAAAAAACTAATTCGTTTAAATCGTGAAAAAGCTTCTCCCTCTCTTCTTATTTATTTCAACAACCGTTTTTTGCCAGATTGATTACCAGTCCGGATACATTATTGATAACGATGGCAACCGTAAGGATTGTTATATTAAGAATTCAGAATGGCTCAAGGCTCCTAAAGAATTAAAATATAAAAACACGCCCGAGTCGGAAATACTCACTGCTACTATTGATGAAGTAAAGGAGTTTGGCTTCGTAAATGAGAGATATGTTCGTGCTACATTAGATGTAGATCAATCGAGCAGTGATCTTAGAAAACTAAGCATCTCCCGAAATCCGGAATGGGTGAATGAAACGATGTTTCTTAAAGTCATCGTAGATGGTAAAGCCAAACTTTACTTCTACCGGAGAAACGGAGAAGATCGTTTTTTCTTTAATGTGGATGCGAATCCCATCAAACAACTGGTTTACAAAATTTACCAGCTCAATGGTAATGAGATAATCAGTACCAACAGTATTCAAACGGTAAGTAATGTTGGTACCAATAAAAATAACGGATATCAAAATCAATTGAAGCTGGAGATGAATTGCCGTGCATATCCTGACAGCCGGCTTCAGAAACTAAAGTATGATGCGAAGACATTGGGTGATTTTTTTGACGACTACAATGTTTGTACCGGAGGATCATCTGTTAAAACAAAGGAAGCATCAAAAACTGTTTATCATCTGAATCTTACACCCGGTGTTGATTTTGCGCAAATGAATGTGGAGGGTTCCACCCGCCAGGTGATAGCCCGGTTTGACAGAAAAGCCAACTTCAGAATGGGAGCTGAGCTGGAGATGGTATTGCCATTCAATAAAAATAAGTGGGCGGTTACGGTTGAACCTACTTTTCAAAGTTATAAGTCTGTGCTTTCCGCAAAACAAAAAGTAAACTATAAGTCTATCGAAGTGCCACTAGGGTTAAGGCACTATTTTTATTTTAAACCAGACCGTACGCTCTTTATCAATGCTGCCGTAGTATTTGATTTTCCTCTGCAGTATGATGTACAACTGTCTACTACTGATTTCGGACGGAAGGATGCGGGAATCAACGGAGCCGCAGGACTGGGGTTTCGTTTGAAGCGGTTTAGCCTGGAGGGTCGTTATTATATTGTGCGGACGTCATTGTTCGGAGGCTCGGGTTATTTCTTCGATTATCAGAAGACATCAGTGATTGTGGGGTATCGTTTGTTTTAGAATTTTTGTCGGGAGAATAACCCGGCATTTGTATGGTATTGGGAAACGATTGGGCATGGCTGCTTTCTCAGTTAATTTCCGTGTCGCTCTCAGGGAAGACTTAGGGCACTCTTAGGACACTCTTAGAGCACTCTTAGGGAAGGCTTGAAATTGTATCCATTCAGGGACATAAAACTGTTAAGTATCGAAAACATATCAGCGTATTTGATTCCGGATGATGGGCATGAATTAACAATCACGTGTTTTGTTGTCCCTATATAGGGACATTGTAGAAAGAGAAAACGATTCTGATCACCGGCTGGTTTTCATTATGTCATCATCTTCATAATAAAATATTCTGGAGTTGACTTTCCGGTTGTGTTGCCGCAGCTATATTTGCGCAACCAAAAACCACCGTCCATGTTTGCTTTTAAATTTCTGCGGGGATCCTGCATTTGCGTGCAATTCTATCGTGCGTCTTGTGAATTGAAGTTGAAATGTTCAACTGATTCAGTCACTTCTTAATTAATTATTTTTTTAAATCCTTTAAAAAGCATTGCTCTGATAGAGTAATGGTTCCTTTCTTTTTGTGCTATTGTTTCAAAAAGGAAGAATCATCTGCCTGCAACTTCAGGTCAGGATGGGTGCTATTAAGTGCGATTACTAAATCCGTATCACGAAAATCTTACTGAATAAAAAATGATTATAAAAAACAGTTTACTGATAAGTTTTGTTCTTTTATCGCTGTCGGCAAAGGCACAATGGCTTTCGACAGGTAATGCAAACACCTCTTCACTTTACACCGGAGGAAAAGTGGGCATTGGAAATACTGCACCTACTTATGATCTGGATATAAGGTCAGCTGCATCGGTTCGTCCATATATACGAATCAGTTCATCTGATTACGTCAATAACCCGTCAGTACTTACCGAGATTGGTGGTATAATTTTTAATCACCAGAGCTACGATAAAACAGCAGCGATATCAGGCGCTGTTCCTCCGGGTTTTCATGTGCCTGGAATCTTATTTTCTACCAAAGAGGCATGGAACTCACCCGGAACTACCGGAACGTCCTGGTTTAATCGGATGTATATCCATCCGAATGGAAATGTGGGTATAGATAATATGAATCCGGCAACCAAGCTTCACGTTAACGGGGCAATCCGGCTGGATGGAGTTGCTAATCTGCCAACCAATGCGCTGGCAGGTAACGGATCAAACTATGCATCCAATTTCAATTTCAAACTTGGCAGCAATAACAATGCTTTTTATATAACCGTATCGAATGTAGCCAATGAGCGCAAGACCTTCATCCAATCCGGCCATGAAAACACCGATTTTGCTTATGGAGTAGGTACACTATCGTTAAATCCTTTTGGGGGATCAGTAGGAATCGGTACAACATCCCCAGGAGCAAATTCCAATTCCAAACTGGATGTGAAGAGTCCGCTTGGTGAAGAGGCCATCCGTATTCTTGATCAGGGTTCACAACCCCGTTTGGCTATCGGTCAGATCGCCAGCTATGGAGGAAACCTCATTGACTCAAAGAAC
>JBGATZ010000191.1:0-8741 GCA_044228905.1 Cyclobacteriaceae bacterium
CTTTAAAGACCTGCAGTTCCTCTTGATTGGGCCGGCATGGCTCATGCATTTTATCTATAAACGTCTTGGAATTCCTTACTAGTGGAGACAGAATTTATAGGAGGGAAGCTTCCACAGGCCCATCGCTACGATTTTGATCCTTACGTTTTTAATCTTCCGGCCAACCTCGTCTTGCAGGCAAGGGATAACTGGCATTCGATGTATGCTATTCGTAAAGACAAGAAATTAATCAGAGCTCAGGTTCATTTTCATGTAGCTGACGGAGTTGCCTTAAGTCCATATAAAAACCCGTTTGGATCTTTCGAGTTTTCAGATGCATTCACCCCGAAGGAGCTTTTCGAATTCATTAAATTCACTGAAGATGAATTAAGATCGAAGGGAATAAAAAAGATTCAAATCGTTTCTTATCCGCAGCTCTACCATACCTCACGGGCTTCAATGCTCTATACTTTTTTAATTAATCACGGCTTTAATGTCGCAAATGCTGAACTGAGTGCATGCATAGAAGTAAGCGCTTCGGTATTATTTGACTCATTGAGCTCATGGGAGAAAAGAAAACTGAGACAGCAAAAAAAGAAGGAACTGAAATTCAAGCGCATATCCGTTGAAAAGCTTCGTGATATATTTGAATTTATCGGATCATGTCGAAAAGAACGTAGTCAGGACCTTAGCATGACGATTGGTCAGTTGGAGGCAGTAGTCAAAACATTTCCCGACAGCTTCTTTCTGTTTGGTGTTTTTGATGGTCCTTCGTTTGCCGCTGCTTCAATTGCTATCCGGATCAATAAATCGATTTTATATAATTTTTACTCTGCCCATAGTAAACAATACGATATGCTAAGTCCCGTGGTCGGACTGATGGAGGGCATGTATATTTTTTGCCAGGAAGAAAGTATTAAGCTTCTCGATCTGGGTACCTCAGCACTAAAAGGTAAACCCAATTTTTCATTGCTTGATTTTAAAATGCATCTGGGCGCGCAGCCGACACCTAAGTTTACATTCACCAAAGTATTGTGATGACAACACCGCTGGTCACCGTTGTGTGTTTGTGTTACAATCACGAAAAGTTTGTAACAGAAAGTATTGAATCTGTTTTTAATCAAAATTATCGGAATTTTCAGTTGATTGTTATTGATGATTTCAGTACCGATGGAAGCGTAAATAAAATCAGGGAAGCATTGAGTAATCACCCCGATACCATTTTTCTTTCTCTTGGTAAGAATGTGGGTAACTGTAAAGCATTCAATACTTCATTGCCTTTAATCCGGGGTGAGTTTGTTATTGACCTGGCTGCAGATGATGTTCTGTTACCAGAACGAATAGCGGAAGGAGTGAAAAACTTTGAAAAGCATGGAAAGGAGTATGGAATTCATTTCTCTGATGCAGAGAATATTTCGGAGGAAGGAATTCATCTTAGCTTTCACAGTGATCGGTTTCCTCATTCTACCATTCCTTCCGGTGACGTGTATGAAGAAGTAGTCAAAAGATATTTTATTTCACCTCCATCCGTTATGATGCGGAAGGAAGTACTGGACCGGTTGAATGGATATGATGAAACACTTGCTTATGAAGACTTTGATTTGTGGGTAAGGGCATCAAGAGATTTTAAATTCATATATTCACAAATACCTTTGGTAAAGAAGAGAGTGGTTAGTTCGTCATTGGGGAGTAGGCAATTCAAGCGGTGGGGACGCCAATTACTGTCCACTTACTTGATCTGTGAGAAAATTCTCACACTCAATAAAACAGTAACGGAAAAGAAGGCCCTTCGAAAGAGAATTTTTTACGAAATAAGAATTGCCTTGAAGTTGATGGATTTCTCTCTGGTTCGAAAATACTTTTCGCTGTTAAAAAGAAATGAAAAGAAAAACTACAGTGTGTGATCACTTGCGGTTGTCATCACCCATTACCATACTGAGATAGCTTTCGTATCGGCTCAGTGCAATGGTGCCGTCCTCTATGGCATCCTTCACTGCACATTTTGGCTCATTAATATGAAGACAGCTGGAAGCAAACCGGCATTCATTTCTCAGCTCGCGCATTTCCGGAAAGTAGTCGGAGATCTCCTGTTTTTCCATTTTTACCAATCCCCATTCCTTAATACCTGGAGTATCAATGATGAATGTGCTTTCATTAAGCTGAAACATTTCAGCAAATGTGGTGGTGTGTGTGCCTTTATCTGAAAAATTTGAAATATCACCTGTGGTCTGATCAATATCGGAAGATAGCTTATTAAGCAGGGTAGATTTGCCTACTCCCGAGTGACCAGATACCAACGTTACTTTATTTTGAATCAGGGAAAGAATAAAGTCAATATCTTCTTCCTGTTCAGCAGAAATCAGAAAAGTATTTACCTGAAGCGATTCGTACAGATGTTGTAACTCTTCCGAGTATGCCAACTCCTTTTCTGATAGAATATCTTTTTTGTTGATGATAAGTATCTGTGGAATACGAAATGACTCGGCAGCAACCAAAAAGCGATCGATAAAACCCAATGAAGTTCTTGGCTGCTTAAGTGTGGCAATGAGGATGACCTGATCCACGTTGGCAGCCAGCACATGTGCGTGAGCCGCCTTTTTTACCGATTGTCTGAGAATATGATTGACACGTGGAAGGATTTCAGTGATAGATCCAAACTCACTTTCGAGTTCAAAGACAACATGATCTCCAACGGCCACCGGATTAGTCTCCTTGATTTCTTCCAGGCGGATTTTTCCCCGTACACGGCAATTGTATTTTTTGCCATCGTCTCCGAGGACATTATAAAACGAACCAGTCGATCTCATGACCAGTCCCTTCATGATTTCAACAATTTTCGGCAGTAGCTCATGATCTTTTCCGTAGCACCAAGATTTTCTTCCACGTATTGTTTAGTTACTTCACAGGCAAGTTGAAAACTTTCGGGCACATTGAGTAGCTCGTATTTCGATTTTAAATCTGTATAGTCAGCAATATCAAATGCACCGCCCATGTTAATGAGATCAACCGCCTCCTGAAATTTCTCAAAATTTTTATTGCCGAAGAAAATAGGCACACCATAACAGGCAGCTTCAAGAATATTATGAAGACCTTTGCCATATGCACCACCTATGAATGCAAACTCCCCGTATCGGTAGATACGTGACAACAACCCCACATTATCAATAATCAGAACGGAATAATCTTCAATATTTTTATCGCCAGCATTTGAATAGCGAATGGATTTAACCTGTAGCGATCTCTCTGTATTTTCCAGTGATTGTGCGGAGATTTCGTGTGGGGCAATGATAAACTTAATTCTTCCTTCATTGATAAAAGGAGCGAGGACTTCAATATCCTCAGGCCAGGTGCTTCCCGCTACGAGTACAATCTGATTATTTTTAAATGCTTTGGCAATGCTTACTTCTTCGGCCTGTTTTACGATTTGGTAAACACGATCAAAGCGTGTATCTCCTGCCCGTTGAGAGTTCTTTATTCCGATCGATCGCAGCAGTTTTAACGATTCATCATTCTGTACAAAGAAATAAGAGAAGTTCTGAAGGATGCTGCGATAAAACCCTCCATAACCTTTGAAGAAGAGCTGATCGTTGCGGAAGATGGAAGAAACAGAAAGGATGGGGATATTTTTTCTTTTTAGTTCGTTGGTATAGTGCAGCCAGAATTCATATTTGATGAATATAGAAAGTATGGGTTTGGTAATTTCTATAAAACGCTTTGCATTGGACGAACTATCCCAGGGTAGATAAAAAATGAAATCAGCGCCATTGTAATTTTTGCGTACTTCATATCCGGATGGGGAAAAAAAGTAAGTAAAATCCTGAGGCGGGAAACTCTTTTCTGATCGCTTCCATTACTGGCCTCCCCTGTTCAAACTCACCCAGCGAAGCAGCATGCACCCAAATCACAGGTGAGGTATTGGCAAAGAAAGACTCCTCTAATCGTTGAAAGATATTCCTGCGGCCGTTCACGAATGACTTCGCCTTGTGATGGAAAAGTGATGCAATCCGGAAGATGCATTGGGTCAGGAAAATGCCAGCGTTATACAGAAATGTCATGCGGCAAAATTATAACAACAAAGCGAGGGAAATAAATGTGTGAATGTCCGGATTATGGAATTTGTTTCAGATAAATCGGATCTGGTATTTTATTGAATCTCAGTATGATGAGTAGCCTGCTTTTCATTACCTTAGTGGCAAATCATCTTTTCGAAATGAAAAAAATAATCTTCCTTCTCGGCCTTTTTGCAAGTACACAGTTGCTTGCTCAGAAAGACATTGTGAAGTTTTTTCCGGCAGGCCAAACCAATACTCAACGTCTGGTAGAGAGTTACATGAGTCCTGTGAATCATGATGCCGGAGCCCTGATAAATAGTGCGTGGTACAACACCGGAGCTACCCATAAAAAATTCGGATTCGATCTTACCGTTTCAATGAGTAGTATAGGCGCTAAAAGCGCTGAAAAAACTTTTGTTCCATCTCTTACCTCGGATCTTTCTTACGATGGAGCAACAAAAGGCGATAAACCACCTACTGCTTATGGTGCCGAAGCTGTATTTCCAAAATTTACCTACAGACCTGGCAGCCCTAACGCAGGTGTTACCTTTCAGGGACCTGATGGTGGAGTAGTCAAAGATGCTCCGGTGGGTTCTGTCTTAGTGCCAACGCTTCAAGCTGGTGTGGGGTTATTTGCCAATACCGATTTGCGCTTACGATTTACACCGGCAATCAAGATTGGCGATAATGAATTAAGCAACTGGGGTATTGGTGTTCAACATGACATTAAGCAATATTTCCCGGGCATTAAAGAACTTCCGTTTGGTCTTTCTTTATTTGTTGGGTATTCACAATTAAAAATGACTACTGACTTGAGTGGAAAATATTCTGGTTCTGGCCAAAAAGCGGAAGGCAATACCAATGCGTATACCGCACAGGTTTTAGTAAGTAAGAAGCTCGCTATTTTTACTTTCTATGCCGGATTGGGCTACAATGCTTCCAAAACAGATTATGCAATCAAAGGAACTTACAATGTAAATCAGACAGAAGCAGGCCTGCCTCTTCTCTCACCAATTCAGTTGACAAACCCGGTTTCAACGACAACAAAAACAAATGGCGTACGCGCTACCGGAGGCATTCGCTTCAATTTTGGCCCTGTGATTTTAAACGGAGATTATACATTCGTCAACTCTAAAGGATTGCTAAGTGTTGGATTTGGCTTCACGGTAAGATAACTGTAAATCGAACTTACCCGGAACCTGATGGCTTTGATTTCCGCTTGAAGCCATCAGGTTTTTAATTTTAGAAGCGGTGGCACTTAATTTTACTAATTCCTCCAAATCGAATATGTGTCGCCTGCCTGCCCTTTTTCTGCTTTTCATTCTCTTTATGGGGGAAGAGATAAGAGCACAATCCAAATCAGATACAACAGTTAATCACTCACCGGATTACTATCAAACCTATAACCGGCAGATCACTGGTCGTTTCTTTTTATCCAACAAATTCACCAATCTCAATTTAAGAGGAGACGATTTTTTCTTGAGATATAAACCGATCACATCTTACAACGTGGGGCTGGGTTTCACTTATCAATGGCTTACGTTGAATGTGGGGTATGGATTCGGATTCATTAATCCCAATCTCGATCGCAAAAACACAAGAGCGATTGATTTGCAATTCCATCCCTATGGAAGAAAGATTGCCATCGATGTATTGGGACAATTTTATAAAGGATTTCGATTGCCTTCTGAAAATGATTTTCTGCGTGATGACATTCGTGTGAACGTGGTGGGAGCTACCGCCCAGTATATTTTCAATCACGAAGA
Organism: Cyclobacteriaceae bacterium; assembly: GCA_044228905.1. Taxonomy (GTDB): domain Bacteria; phylum Bacteroidota; class Bacteroidia; order Cytophagales; family Cyclobacteriaceae; genus ELB16-189. The sequence goes on from JBGATZ010000191.1 coordinate 5,798, forward strand.
ATTTTCTTACCGTGCAGCTTTTCTCCAGAGCGAATGGCAAAAAAAATCTGCCGGAAGCTGGCTTGCAGGTTTTGAATTTTATACCGGAAGAGTGAATGGTGATAGCTCGATGGTTCCTGACAGGCGCAGGAAGGAGGATAAACTGAGAAGTGTCCAATTCATTGAAGTCGGACCAAGCGTAGGATACGCATATACCTATGTTTATCGCGATCATTTCTTTGCGACAGGATCAGCTTCTGTCAGTCTTGATCTGGGGTTTAATACCGCAACGACAGAAGCAGATAAAGATCGCACCGCGGGCTTCAGTCCGAATACGCTATTCAAATTATTTGCCGGATACAATTCTGCAAAATGGGCCATAACTGCTATTTACCTCAACAACGGAGTGAGGCTTGTGCCCACCATAGAAGATAAGCGAGTGGCCTTAAATACCGGGAACTTCAGAGTCCACCTTGCTTATCGGTTCAAACCGGGAAAAGGCGCACGCAAATTGCTGAAGCCGGTAGATCGTGTAAAAACGGGTCTTGAGAATTAAAATGGGTAGATTAGAATAATTAATCTGCCCGAACGTCTACGTTCGCATAAACGATAGCAAATACCTGCTAATGAAAATTCTTAAACGGATTATGTTTGGTTTTATTCTACTTCTGGTGGTGCTGGGCATTGCCACCTTCTTATTCATGAAACAAGCTGTATTTGGTGCAGATCCATCAGGAAAACAACTTGAGCGAATAACAAAATCACCTAATTACAAAGCTGGCATCTTTCACAACCTTCACGATACGCCAATGCTGGCTCCAGGCGTTTCTTATCCAAAACTGATGTGGCAGTTTTTTGTGAATAAACCCAAAAACACAGAACCAGATAAAGTACTTCCTTCCGTTCAAACTGACCTTAAAGCGATATCCCCGGATAAGCCAGTTGTGATTTGGTTTGGTCATTCTTCGTATCTGATTAAAGCTAATGGAAAGAATTTTTTAATGGATCCCGTGTTCAGCGGAAATGCATCTCCGGTATCTTTTGTAGGCAAAAGCTATCCGGGATCGGATGTTTATGCCACCGAAGATTTTCCACAACTGGATGGAGTACTCATTTCACATGATCATTACGATCACCTCGATTATAAAACCATTCTGAAGTTAAACGAAAAGACAAAGCATTTTTATGTAGCGCTTGGTATAGGTTCTCATTTGCTCCATTGGGGTATTGATGAAAGTAAAATCACGGAGTTTGATTGGTGGGAAGGGATTGATCTCGGAGATAGCGTGAGTATTACATCAACTCCGGCCAGACACTTTTCTGGTCGTGGCTTTGGTCGCTACAAAAGCCTGTGGACATCCTACGTGATTCAGACGCCTACACATAAATTTTACCTGGGAGGAGATTCCGGTTACGATGATCACTTCAAAACCATTGGAGATAAGTTTGGCCCGTTTGATCTCGTGTTCCTGGAATGCGGACAGTATGATTCGAAGTGGCCATTCATTCACATGATGCCTGAACAGACTGTGCAGGCAAGCCTCGACCTGAAGGCAAAAGTGTTAATGCCTGTGCATTGGGGAAAATTTACGTTAGCGTCACATCCCTGGAATGGATCAATCGAACGGGCTACGAAAGCAGCTGATAGTTTAAATGTAAAACTAACTACACCTAAGATTGGAGAACCAATTATCCTTGATAGTTCCTACCCGAATGAAAAGTGGTGGAGGTTCTGATTGAGTTAAAAAGAAAGGCCCTCTCCCGTATGAGAAGGCCTGTTCTAACCAAAAGGCGGATAAAAAAATGTGCTTTGCAGTAGTAAATACAGTTGATTTCATTTGGGTAACCCCTTAATCGGGCTATTTTTGGGGTCCCTATGCAAAAAAAGACCCGTGTTTTGTTCGTTTGTCTCGGCAACATATGCCGTTCTCCTTTAGCAGAAGCTCTTTTTAAGCACAAGATTAAGGAAAGAAAACTGGAGCATTTTTTTGAGGCAGAGTCGTGCGGTACGGCTAACTATCATATAGGAGATACTCCTGATCCGCGTACGATCAAAAATGCAAAGAAGAATGGGATCACGATTGATCACTTAGGCAGGCAGTTATGTTCTGCTGACTTCGATCAGTTTGATTACATCTATGTAATGGATAAGAGTAATCATGCTAATGCCCTTAAGGTGGCAAAAGAAAATCATCGCTCAAAGGTGATTATGATGCGTTCATTCGATACCATCGGACAAGGAGAAGATGTTCCGGACCCGTGGTCGGGTGGTGAAGAAGGCTTCCAGGAAGTATTTGAAATCCTTGATAGAAGTATCGACCAGTTGATCGATAAGCTCAGTGAGAATTTAACTCTTACCCGACAAATTCTTTGATTCGGTTTTCATTAACACCTGCAGCGTAGAGCGTGATGACTGTTCAAGAATAACTCCTGCTTTTGATCGATATTCAGAGAAAGTTTTCTGATCATAGTTTTTTATGGTTACTAAAGTCAGGTGTGTATTATAGTACACTTCAAAATTTTTACTCAATTCCTCAATCAGTTTCAATACTTTGCTTTCTCTGAAGTCCACGCAGAATGAAAAGGAGATCGCGGAGTTCTGCATCACATTGATTTTTACATCCAGTTTAAGCAGGGCAGAGAAAATAGTTCCGATCTGCTTTTCATCGAAGAAAGTATAGTCTGTGACCTTGCATGAAATCAAACACTGGTTGTCTTTGAATACAATCAAAGGTGGTAATTGATGCACATTGCACTCATGAATCTTTGTTCCAGCCAGTTGTGGGTTATCAAAGCTCTTCACAAATAAAGGAATTCGTTTTGTCGCTAATGGCTTTATTGTTTTTGGATGAATAACGGAAGCACCGTAATAAGTCATCTCTGCAGCTTCCTTGAAAGGCAATTCTTCAAATATAATAGCAGCAGGGAGCCGCTTAGGATCAGCATTCATTACTCCCGGCACATC
>JBGATZ010000192.1:0-8453 GCA_044228905.1 Cyclobacteriaceae bacterium
GACTTTCGGTCTTGGTTCGTCCTCCGGATAGCCCAGTTCCCACAGGCGAAAAGGAGAAGGTGACTTCGCCCGCCTCCGGGCTAATGGATTCTTTTTCATGACAGGCATTCAGAAATCCGAAACTGGCGAAAATCAGGTAAGCATAAATTCGCTTCATAGTTTTATTTTTTTTTTCTAAAAATGGCAAGACATCATCAATACAACCGGATAACGGTGTTGTAATTGCCGGTGACCTCGTTGCATGATGAAGTTGATTCATAAGGTCAGCCCGGCTTAACTCGAAATTGGCCAGGACGCGACACGAGGCAAAGAAAGTCTGGTTACCAGTTTCGTTTTATGGTAAGGCTTAAAAGAAAAATCGTGCTATTTGCCGAAAGAAGATAGTTAACTTTTGTTAGGTCGTTAAGTTCAGGACGCTGGAATTAAAATTCATGTCCCTGCAAAGGTTCAATTACAAGGAATTTACTCCGATAACTATTAATGATAAACCATAGATCAGAATTCCAATCACACCGGCCAAGGCTGCGCAGTGGAGCCCGTTGTAATAGGCCATAATCAAATAAAAGTGCAGCGGGTAACGAAAGTATTGGTAATTGCAACTACCGTATACCTGCCTGTTGTCGGGAATTAGTTTTTTTGCCTGCTCCGGTTTATTTCACTTGAAACAGGAAGGATGTCTTTTTCATAATCATCATTTCAAACCAGTAAAATATTTTTTGTCCCGTGCCTGAAATTTCACTCCTCAAACACCAGTCTCCGCACCTGCTCCTCCAGGTGCTTTTGAAAATAAAAATCATATCCGTTTGCACCATGAATGACTACGTTGGGACTGAAGTAACACAACTCCAGCAAACGCGGAACCTTCATGGCTTCCGCCAGTGAATAAGGGAATGATTGATTTCCGATAAATAATTTGGCGCCGGCAATGATGCCTGCCATCTCTAAAAAATCATGAACAGGAGCCCACACCAGAGTGGGAATGATTTTCTTCATCAGTTGATACTCGCTCTCCACGCCCACAAACACCACGCTTCCGTAATTTTTTAAAAAACCGTAATCGATATGTGGATTGAGGTAACGCGCTGAGCGTGCAAGTACAATGGAATCCGAATAATCCGCACAAGGGGTTGCCTGAATCCAGGCCTTGGACAAATCATAATACGCATTGAAAACATGAAAGTACCAGCGCGAAATGTCTCCCGAAGTTAAAGTAACAGGCAGCTCCCTGACTAAATCAAGATCGAAGTCAACGGGTTGATTGGAATAAATGGTGACCTTATCGATGTAAGACTGGTGCGCTAAAAGAGGCGTTAACATTTCCGCCATTTTCCCTGACAACATCATGGCCCCTGCAGGGTGATCCCGATGACATCCCTTCCGGTTAAGATTCAGGCATAGTTGAACAGGAACCGTTTCATTACGTAAGGCAATCACCGTGGGTAAAGCATAAATAACATCACCACTATTCCCGGAATGCCTGAACACCATCTGATCGGCATTACGTGGAGTGATCGGAAGCTTCGATTCATTAAATTGAACAGAAGACCTGAACGCGACAGACTGCCGGTAAAAGTAATACTCCGAGGGGCGGTCTATCTTTAAAATAAACTTCTGAAGAGGATTCAGCTTTCTGTATTTATCGAGCTCCACAGGCAACGTATAATCAGGTCAGTAATTCCGGAAATTTCCGGCGCTGGCAAAAGTGTGTAAAATTCCCAAGCGAAAGGATAAAGAAAACCCTATCGCAACCAGAGTATCGCTCAATGCAACAAAAGCGGACGAAGGAAACAATGCAATTCCCGGAATGAATGTAGCGCACGGTTTGGCAAGACTGCAATAGTACTCACGATACTTACCGGCATGCTAACATTACTCCAATCGCAAGGAATGAGCTGGATTAATTGTGGCTGCTTTAAACGTGCGGAATCCAACAGTCAACAGCGCAATGAGTGTCGTACTACCAATGCTGATCACAAAAATCAACGGAGAAAGCGTGATCCTATACGTGAACTGCTCCAGGTACTGATTCGACACCCACCATCCAAAGGGAACGGCAATCATAAACCCGATCAGGATAAGTGAAATAAACTCTTTGGAAAAAAGAATCAGAATGCTTTCTACTGATGCTCCCAATACTTTGCGCACTCCGATTTCTTTCGTTTTTTGATTAGCTATGAATGTAGCTAAACCAAATAACCCGATGCACCCAATAAAAATAGCCAGCAAAGCAAAAATGGTGACCATCGTCGATAGCTTACGCTCAGTTTCATAGAATCCTTTTATCTCCTCATCAAGAAATTCATAGTGGAAAATAAAATCGGGATAGGCCGCTTCCCACTTCTCCTGTACTTGCCTGAGGGTAACTTGCAGTTCGGTCGTATTCAGTTTCAATGAAAGACGTTCATATCCTTTGATGCGGTTGAACATGACTACCGGTTCAATAGCATCGCTTAAGGAAACAGTGTGAAAGTCCTTAATGACTCCAACAACAGGTAATCGCTTGCCCCACAGTTTCATTTGCTTACCAATAATTTCTTCCGCACTGAAACCGGTAGTCTTCACAAGTTTTTCATTGACCAGGAAACCGGTAGCGGTATCGCGATCGGCAAGGTTTTTACCCGTAGCAAGCTGCAATTCGAAAAGACCAACATAGTCTCCGTCAATGGCCTTCACCTGCGTCCCAAAATTCTCCCCCCTTCCTTCAATAGTAAATACGCTCCCGGACGTGTTTCCGGAAGAAGGCGGTGTATGATTTAAACTTGCTTTCTCTATTCCGTTGATTCGTAAAATTTCATTCTTAAGCGTTCGCATTTTACTGGCACCCCCGGATTCGGAAACTGGTTTTTCTTTCTCCGGAATAGGAATCGTGAGGATTGATTCTTTGGCAAAACCGAGTTCCTTCTTTTCGAAGTAATCCATTTGTTGAATAAGAACAATCGTTTCAATAATGAAGAATTGGGAAATAAAGAATTGAAGTACAACTAATCCACGTCTCAGGTTATAACCGGAGGAACTCTTATTGCTTGACTGATTCTTCAAAGCGGTGGCTGGTTTGAAAGCAGATACAATCAGCGAAGGATATAATCCGGATAAGGAAGAAACAACAACAATGATTCCGGTCAAAAATGCCCATATCCTCAGATCAGCAAGATTGATTTCAAGTGATAGATCGAGAAAGAGATTGAGATAAATCAAAACAAGCTGAGCGCAAATCAATGACAGAAAAACAGCACCCATTGTAACTAAGGACGTTTCCCCTAAAAACTGCACGATCAATTGGCTCCTTGAGCTTCCTAATGATTTACGGATTCCTACTTCCTTGGAACGCTTAATGGCCTCTGCCGTAGTGAGGTTGATAAAATTAATACATGCAGTAAGGATCAGCAACAATGAAATCACACCCAGCGAGAACAAAACCGGACGGGGCGTCACATTGTAATTGTAATTACTGAAGCGGTCATCGAAATGCAGCTCACGCAATGGCTGGAGTGTATATGTTAATTCATGATCATTCCGGTCGCCGAAATACTTGGTTACAAAAGCGGGAAGGCGGGATTCAATAGTCATTGGATGCTCACCTTCTTTCAAAAGAAAATAACATTGCTCATCGCTCCATACGCTATTCCATCCATGCGCATCCAGTTCTTTTTTTATGGTCACATAAGAGAGCATCAGATCAAAAGGAAAATCGGTGTTGGAGGGAAAGTCCTCCATGACGGCAGTGATTTTGTAGGCTGCTTTATCGAACACCAACACTTCACCGATCACGTCTTCTTTTCCGAAATAACGTATGGCCGACCTCCTGGAGAGAATAGCCTCGTTTGGCTCATCTAAGCCTTTCGCAGCATTGCCAATGATAACCCTGCGATCAAATATTTTGAAAAAGGAAGGTTGAGTAAAAACCACACCGTTATCTTCACTGTACTTCTTCATTTCACCATTTGCCTCAGGAATACTTACCAGGCTGCCACTTCGGTAAGATGTAAATACCACTTCTTCGGCTTCCGGAAAATCATTCTTAAAGGCTTCAGGAAAAACGGCAGGCACTCCGGGTGAATAACCCAGTCCGTCATTGCCTCTTGACTGATGGGTAATCCGGTAAATACGATCGCGCTTCGAATGGAAACGATCGAAGTTCGCATAGTGCATGATAATGAGAAAAAGAATGAGGCTGCTTGTTATACCAAGAGTAAGACCCGCAATATTAATAATAGTGCTGTCCCGCTGTCTCCACAAATTCCGAAGGGCAGTTTTGAGATAATTTCTAATCATAGCAGGTGTGTTGCGCAGGGGAGTGGGTGCTCAGATTTGATGAGGCTGCAATGTGTTTAAAATTTGGAATCAGTGCGATAAAGAAGCCCCTTTCGCAACCAGAGTATCGGACAATGCAACATAACCTGACGCCCAATAATACTGGCGATACATTTCCCCCTGAATAACAAGACAAAAAGCAATACGTATTACGCAAAGAAAAAGAAAGTGGGTTTGGCAACATGAACCAGGCTTCCGCCCTGAGCCGGTCGCTCCACCTCAGGTAAAAGTGCATAGCGTGGGCAGAGAACTATTTTGTTTGAAGACTACGTGAGCGATACGGTTGCAATAAACAATAGGCTGGTTGTGGAAATGAAAACACTGCGGAGAGATGTTTTAATTTTCAGCTTTTGATGTCAATCACGTTGTAACTAAGATTTTATAATTCATGATCTCATTGCCGGATGTTCTTGAAGTATTGATTCCATTTCTCGCATTTTTAGTTACCGTCTACCTGGGTTGGGTTGCCATTCACCAGAACGAACAGACCGAAACAATTACAACTGCACAGTTTAAGGAACTGGTGGAGAGCTATTTCAAGCCGGCAATTCAGAACTACGGATTCAAAGGCGATGAATGGGTATATTCCAAAGCTAGCGGAGGATTAACCTACAACATTCAGTTTGTTCCCCTGAGGGACGACGGCTGGATTTTTATTGACCTCTCAGTCGACAACGGAAACACACTGGGTTTTCGGGGACAAAAAATGGAATTGAATTTTCAAATCACACTCAACCCGGGTGGCTGGCGCTACAAAAAAACCGAAAGCGCAAACCGCCGGCTCATCGCGGAAATGCTCAAACGCGTAACCGGTAAGGGCTTTCAGTTTTTTTATGGATTCTCAAATTATCCACAGACCTTTTTAGAGATAACACTATCAGACATTCGTGAATTGAATAAAATAAATAAAACATACCAACTCACACTCTCCGAAGTGGGATGGGTTCTGCAACTGATTCCATTACACGAAAAAGAAGGAAATAGTGATGCAGTGCGCAAGCTGATTGAGTATGGAAAAAAGGAATTAACAGGAAAGTCACGGGATTGGATTACCGATTATCTCGATGCAAAAGAACGGGATCTGATTACACAGTCAGATCAGCAGCAATCCGGTCATTGAGTGAAAAGGCCATAACGTTATCCAGGTAGTGATGAGCGGAGTATTCGTAGAAGGAAGGAAATGACAGGTGCATTGTCCCTCAATAGGAGGGCGCATCAATTGAAGAATTGAACCGGATAATAATAGTAATCCGGGCCGCAGGATAGTTACAAATACCGGTAATCTCGTTGCAACACCTGGGGTGGTGCAGGCCCGTGAACTACATTTAATCTCGGCAGAAAGAAGTTCAATGCTTCTGCTTGCATCCATACCTCCATACCAACACCTAACCATCCATGAAAAAAATATTCCTCTTGACATTCGTGATACTGTCGCTCACCACCCAGGCACAGCGCAGTAAAACGAAATCCATTGCCGGTTCAAACAAACAACTGGCGATTCAATACATTGATCAAAACCAGGAAGAGTTTATAAAGCTAAGCAACCAGGTTTGGGAATATGCCGAATTGAATTTCCTGGAAACGCAGTCTGCCGATACACTGGCAGCGTATGCAGCAAAACACGGCTTCAAAGTGACGCACGGAATAGCAGATATGCCCACTGCTTTTATCGCAGAGTATGGTAGTGGCAGCCCCATCATCGGAGTACTGGGTGAATTCGATGCTTTGCCCGGCCTGTCACAAAAACCAATTGCAGAGAATGAACCTTTAATTAAAGGAGGCGCCGGACATGGATGTGGACATAACCTGCTGGGAGCAGGAAGTCTTGCTGCCGCCATCACGATCAAAGAACTCATCGCACACAAAAAGATAAAGGGAACCATCCGGTTTTATGGAACTCCTGCAGAAGAGGGTGGAGGTGGAAAAGTATACCTGGCAAGACACGGCGACTTCAATGACCTGGACGCCTGCTTTGACTGGCACCCCGATGCAATGACTGAAAGCATCACACAAAGTTCGCAGGCAATCATTGATACCGAAATTATTTTCAAGGGTCAGAGCGCTCACGCTGCCGGAGATCCATGGAAAGGGAAGAGTGCCCTCGATGCGGCTGAACTATTTATGCATGGTGTCAACCTGCTTCGTGAACATGTGAAGCCCAGCGTGCGCATGCACTACTCCATCCTCGAAACAAACAAAGCTGCCAACGTTGTCCCTGACCTGGTCAGATTAAGCATGATCATCCGTGACTCTAAAATAAATTCCCTCGCAGAACTGAATGAACGCATTAAAAATATAGCCAACGGAGCAGCACTGATGGCTGGAGTGCAGGTAGAAATCAAATTGGTAAACGGATATCATGAGATACTGGTCAATCGCGCAGGAGCACAGGCTATGCAACATAACCTGGAATTACTGGGACCCATCGGATTCACAACGCAGGAACAGGAATTTTCTAAAAGAATACAAACCAACATGAATGTCACCGCCGATGGACTGGACAATGCCATTCAACACCTTCGGGAAACACAGGCAGACCCGGATCATGGTTCCAGTGATGTGGGCGATGTGAGCTGGATCACTCCGGAAATAGGACTGACAGCAACCACCGCTCCGCAAGGTATCCCTTGGCATTCATGGGGAGTGGTCGCAACATCAGGGATGTCAGTAGGACACAAAGGAATGATCTATGCTGCCAAAGCATTAAGCATGACCATGATTGATTTGTTTGAAAACAAGAAATTACTGGAGGAGATTCGTTCAGAGTTTAATAAGCGAAAAGGTAATTACCGCTATCAGGCATTGTTGCCGGTGGGACCGCCGCCCATTCATAATTAGTCACAGCCATCGTAGAAAGTAAATAATCGCCTTCACCAAAGAAGACATTAAGTTACGTTCGAAAACATAGGTAGGGTGTATCATCTCCTTGAAATGAAAAGAGGACTGTTTCAAAATGAAACAGTCCTCTCTTCAGTTACCGTTGTGAGTACCTTAGAAGTTGGTCTTTACTTAATTAACAAACTCCCGTACAGTCAGCGGAAAGGATGATCTCCCCAATTGACCATTTACAATTACAGTAATAAAACCGGATTGCGTACCAGTGGGTATCACAACGATCAGCTGATTAGCGGTGGCAGACAAAACCTGAGCGTCAGTTAGCGCTAAGCCAAACCTCACCTGATTTTGACTCGCTACAGGAGAAAAATTTACTCCCTGAATGGTAACGATCGCCACCTGATTAATTTCGGCGCGCGTGACTGAACGCGGAAAGAAATCACTGATCACAGGAACAGCAGCGGCAGGAACTGTGAAATCAGTGGAAGAGGTAGCCGTTGCTCCACCCACAGAAACGGATATCCTTCCCGTAGTAGCGAGCGATGGAACAGCAACGACAAGTTGACTGGCTGATGCACTGATGACACTTGCAGCAACACCATTAAAACGTACAATGTTGGAAGAACGGCTCGGACTGAAATTTAAACCGGTGATCGTTACCTGCGTTCCCGGACGTCCTGAAGCAGGCAGGAAGGTTTGAATAACAGGAACCGTAACAATAAAGTCAGTCGATGAAATTCCCGTAAATCCATCAATGGTAACAGCAATCGGCCCGGTAGTCGCACCCACAGGAACAGTAACCAAAAGTTGTGTTGAACTTGCATGGGTCACCACTGCAGACACACCATTGAATTTAACCTCATTTTCCGATGCAACAGGACTAAAGCCCCAGCCGTAAAGGTTGACCGAAATTCCAGGAGTACCGGAAGCAGGCTCAAATAATTCAATTAATGGAGTACGTGAAATGGTAAAATCCTGGGACCCGGTTGATTCAAACTGTTCAACGCCTACAGTAATCGGCCCGGTTGTCTCGTAATCAGGAATTGTAACAACGAGTTCGTTGGATGTGGCTTCATTAACTCTAGCCGGTATGCCATTAAACCGGACTGCGTTTTCCTCCGGATTCGTAGAAAAGTTTAGTCCATTGATGCTCATCTGTGTTCCGGGTCTGCCGGCAAGTGCCGAGTATCCCATAATCACAGGAGAACGTTCAGAAACAATTGTAAAATCATGCTCGGATAAAGTTCTGAACCCGTCCAACTCAACAGAAATCTTTCCTGTCTTAGCTCCTTCCGGAATGCTAATTA
>JBGATZ010000193.1:0-8450 GCA_044228905.1 Cyclobacteriaceae bacterium
ATAACCGTTCAAATCTGTTCCGATGATGTTCAGGATTTCCGTTCTGAATTCTCTGCGTGCTTCATACAGCTCAATGAAGTCAAACTTCTTCCCTACTGTCTTTAAAGCTTCAGAGAATTTTGCTTCGAAAAGATTGCGAAGTGTTTCGGTATCACTGGCTCTTTCTGTGCCTATGATCTGGGCTACATTCAACACATCGTCTACATTCTTATTTACACGAACGAAGATTGCTACTTTGATATCTGCACGAATATTGTCTTTACAAATAAGCCCGTCCTGTTCGAGACGATCAATCTGCAATTTCTTTACAGAGATATCCATGATCTCCATTTGGTGGAGAATCGGAATGACATACATTCCTCTGTTAAAAGCTACTTTTCCTCCACCCACACCGGTGCGAACAATGGCTTTACCTTGCGGAATCTTCTTGTAGAAAGTTGCAAAGGCAAAGAGGATGATGAAAATAAAGAACACAATGCCACCAATGAGCAATAAACTGATGCCGCCAAGTACTTCCATAGAAAAGTTGAGTTTAAGGGGTTAATTAAATCGAGGTTTTATCTGTGAGTATTATAAATCAAACAATGTTTGACAGTGTAATTTCCGGAACCACAAGGTAAAATTTTTTATCTGACGATTCATCCGCAATCATCACTTCTGCATCATAAGCAATCGCTTCGCCCGTCTTGCTTCGTACATTAATGCGAATGATGTCACTTTCTATTTTCACTTCTGCCGCACCAATCGTATCTCCCGAAATAGTGCTCTTCATACGAGCGACCCGGCCCAATAATTCCTGAGGTTCTTCCCCATTATACCCCATTGCGTGATACACTTTGATCAGTGGTTTTGTAGCGAATCGCGTAATCAGGTAAGCAACAAAAAAAACCGGGAACAAAACGAGTACGGATTTCCATCCCCAACTGGTCATTCCAAGCAATACAGATGAAGTGAGCGTAATAATCCAGGCAATGAACTTGAAAACGGAATAGACCACCATAAAAGGCACCTTGCCAACGTTCACAAACTCCAATGCTTTCTGAATAAAGCTCTTATCACCTGCAACATCATCTGCATCACCATCAAAATCAGTATCCACGTCTGCCCCGTCCAGATCGCCATCAGCTCCGGAATCTCCAAATAGATCTCCAGCGATGAAAGTCGTGATCCAGTAAAGCGCGGTCACGCCCGTGAGAATGGTCATGATCGCGTTACTGATCGGATGAAAAAGAAGGTCTATAATACCTGACATGGGGTTGGTTGAATGAGGTTAACCGTTTACGAGATACCTAATTTTTCTTTAATAGCCTGAAGATCTTTTTCAATAGATAATGAATCATTCTTCAACAGGCGATTCAATTCTTCTTTCTGATTGTTTTCACGATACACCTCGCCATACGCCTTGGCAAGTGCCTCCTGATCTTCTACTTTGGCTTTCATGCGTTCCAGCATGGAAATGATTCCGTTGCTATCAACCTGAGCCAGCTGTTTATTTACCTGCTCGGTTGCTTTGCTCACTTTCACTCTTGCCTTCAGGGTACGGAGCTCCTTCTCCCACTTCTCTCTATTCTCCTTCAGAATTTCAGTATTGCGCAGCATTTCCCTGCTCGACTGCTGCAAGGCAATTACCTGCAGGCCTAACTCTTCAGACTCCACAAAATACTTCTTATGCAATACCAATGCTTCGCGTGCCAGCTCTTCCGCCTTCACCATGTCAACCTGCCCGGACTGTGCCTTCTGCATGATCAGAATCGCTTTCTCCGCATAATTCCTGGAATCCTGCTGACATTGAATCTGGCTGTTTTCAGTTCGGATCGCCAATGCTTTTACTTTGGCATAGGCCTCCGTTGCCTCCACCAGATCCTCCCGCAGTTCCCGGAGACCTTGCTCGGTCATCTTAATGGGATCTTCCATTTTATCAACAGCGGCATGAATCTCTGCCTGCCCTATTCTGAAAAGTCTTTTGAAAATGTTCATGACTGATAATTTTTAATTTTATAACAATCGTAGCATCCCAACTATAACTTAGAAAAATCAATAATCTGCTGTGAGTATTCACTCAACAACAATCCAAGCGAATTCAATGCGCTCTCGAACTCATTGAAATCGATATTCTGCAACTGCATGGTGTAGCGAAAAAGTACTCTATCGCCTTCTTCATTGATTACAAAAGCGCCATGTATAGTGTCTCTGTTTTTTTGCAAAAGCTTTTTAAACATGTCCAGATTATCTCCCTTGAAAGAAAAGAGAAACTGCTCCATAATAAGGATTGGAGGCGCAATACCAAGAATCAGATTGTGAATACCATCCGATGGATTATCGATTTTGATGATGCCATGCTCCTCACTCTTGTACACTATTTTACAATTAAGGCGGAGTGCAAAATCTTCGATGGTCTCAAAGTGGTTCATGAGCTTTATTTCTGCTGACTGAAACAAATCTACTATCTAATTTTCACATATGCAAAAAAAATTAGCATTGTGATAATGAAAATTACAACTATCTTTGACCACATGACGAAGATTGGTGCCAATATCAAAAAGATCAGAACGACCAAAGGGCTGAGTCAGCAGGCTTTTGCGGACCTTTTTGAATTAACACGTGGCAATATCTCTTCCTATGAGGAGAACAGGGCCGAGCCCAGGATCGAAACTGTCATGCAGATTGCCAATTATTTTTGCATACCGCTCAATCAGTTTATTTCTGAAAGCCTCTCCATTCATGAGATTCTTAAATATAAGGGCGACAAGTTAATTGAAGATGAAAATCACATCATTAATATTCATCTCCGGCAGGTTCCCTTCATCAACGATGCCATTTACATGAAGTGTTGTTACCAGGAATTGTCATTTACCGACTGGACAAGTTTTCCGAAACTGATCCTGCCAGAGGTGAACAACAAGAGTATGCTGGCTTTAGGCTTTAATCCAAATATTCCTCATCACGAATCGCTCCCCCATTATCAGATGAATGATGTATTGATCTTTGAAGAAGTGACACAGCAAAACATTCACCTCTGTCCTGGTAAAATCGGACTCTTTATTTCAGAGCGCGAGATCATGATTGGGCAGTATGAAATAAAAGAGGAGAAAATCGATCTGATATTAAACGATTTCAAAAGAGAGAAATTCGACTTCAAATCATCACAGCGTTTCTGGAAACTGTTTGCCATGTACCAGCACGAGAAGTAAGCGACTTGCCAAAAGTCCGGTTAAGACTTACTTATAAATTCATTCTTTCTTTTTTATCTTTAATTTAATATGGTTCAAAAAAGATCTTTATTAATCATTGTTTTTGTTGTTCTGATATTTTTCAAACTCCCAGCACAATCTCCCTGTTATCTGGTTATCTTGGGTACTAATGAGAAGGAATATGTACGAATCGTCTCGCCCCAATTCCTTACAAACGGGGACCGCAATATTATTAATTCAGGATATACTCTTTTTGCCAATCCAAATAATGCTTTAGATAATGCTCAAAAAACCAGAATTGAAATTAAGCCTCATAATAGTCGAAGATTTCATAAGGTTCAATTAAATATCCCCGTTCATAACGGCTGTCATCTGCTTCTCGTCAGAGATTTAAATCTCCATCCCCCTTTATATTTCAGAGCAGAATGGATCTCACAAGAAATGATGAATGAATATTCCTTTCCAGGATCATTCAATAGATTTGACACAGCACTGTTTTGCAAGAAATATAATAGCATAATAGCTCCACCAGCAGTTACAATATTGTACAAGAACCAAATATTCAATACAGAATTTATCAGAAGCGTTAATCCTTTCAGTGGGCAAGAAATGCAACTAGTAGTTAACATTGCGCCAGAAAAAGACGCTAAATATCAGGCAGAACTTAAAGCTGCAGAAATATCATTTTCGCATCCTGACTTATCGAGCATTGATTCAGAATATATCATATCAAGACCAAGCTGGCCCCAATCTGATTCAAAATTTTATTGGCCGAATGATTTCACCATTAAACAAGGAACAAAAATTACGTTCAAGTTTTTATATTGGTATAAAGACGGTTACGAGATTAAAGAGTCAGGAATGATTACTCAAACCTTAGAGTTTTAATCCACAATATTCTTTGCATCTTGCCGTTCAGAAATCACCGAAGTACACCAGTGCCAGGATGGCCATGCATGGGTAAGAAGCACAATGTACTTAGGTTGTATTATCCTGTGCATGAAAGCAGTTCTATTGTTGGTTTTTTTATTCGGCTTCATCTACGCCAACGCCCAGGTTGGGCCAGGCAATAATGTTGGCCGTGAACATGGCAATCCCAAAATGCCTTTAATGGTTTCGCACCTGGCGGGGTCCAATAAGGAAATGCTGAAGAGGGCAAAGAAGAATTCAAAGCATTCGATATTTGGAAGAATTTTATGTTTCCGCAAGCTATGCCGGATCCAGTCAGGGCACTCTGCGTCATTGAAAGCCATCAGCTTTAAGAAATTCAAAAAGAAGGTAGCGAAGAATGCAAAGAAAGGCGCATACAAAAACACACCATCTGACTCCACACAAAAGCGCAAACCACCACTACGCAAGCCGGCACCAGCCAGGATTGACACAATGAAGACTAAACCAGTGGTTGCAGCTCCCATAGCAAAAGCCGATAGTCTTATTGTATTGGGTGCTGAGCTGTTGTTTGAAGTCAATAAATCCACCCTAGGAAGTGAGCATTTTGGTCAACTCAACTCGATCGTAGATTACCTGCTTGCACATCCTGAACGCTCCGTGAGAATATCTGGACATACGGACAATACTGGACGAGAAGCCCACAATCTTACTTTATCTAAACAACGAGCTGATGTAGTGGCGGAATACCTGGTGGACAATGGTGTAAGTATAGACCGTGTAGCGACATCCGGCCTGGGGAGCTCGAAGCCCATAGCTGACAACAATACAGAAGACGGCCGTAAGAAAAACAGGCGTGTGGAGTTGCTGATCCATGACGGACGATAGAACAGGATCTTCTACTTCTTATCGATCGCTGGTAACATTCGCTTAGTGAACCATTTCCTGACGGGCTCATCATAGAATTTTACGAATACATAAGCCAGCACGACCGTTATCATTAAAAGTCCGGACGCAACGGCAATCAGAAGATTTAAAGATGGTCCGGTGAGTGATATTTTATTATTCGCCACCCAGGCCATAAACGTATAGATAAACGGATAATGAATGATATACACCGGGTAGGATATGTCACCAAGAAATTTATTCACTTTAGAAAAACGTCCTTCCACCTGGCCACTTGCTCCGATATACACAATAAGTGGGAATATTAGAATAATCGTCAAGGAATCGTAAAGTCCATTCATCCAATGACTTTGGTTGGTACCTATCCGTGGCATGGATAAGAATACGATAAGTAGCAGGCTGCACCATGCGAACGCATTTTTAACATTCCCGGGGTTTGCCACTCTGGAGAGAAGCAGCCCGGCAAAAAAGGGATACATCAAGCGTGTAAAACCAATTCGCAATTGTGCCGCATCAAGGGCCCACCCTCCTATTATGTCACCGTTAGGGCTGGTCACCGCCATATGAATGAGCGCCAAACCTGCAATAGCCACCAGTAATGCGAGAATTGTATTTGAAAATTTACGGACGAAGAGAGCGTATAACAGGTTGGCTATATATTCGAAAAATAATGACCAGGCCGGTCCGTTAAGAGGATGCATTTCAGTCCATCCTCTGATGTCCATTGACAACGGAACAGGGAGTAGTGTGAATCCAATCAGCATAACAATGAGCATAGTCCCTATTGGAACTTCACTGATACCAGGGAAGAAATCGCTATCCTGAAAATAGAAAAGTACTGCTCCTACCAGCATTCCGATAATAATCATCGGATGAAGTCGGATCAGTCTTCGCTTAAAAAAATCGCCAAGCGTCATCTTATCCCATCGGTCATCATACGCATAGCCGATAACGAAGCCCGACAGCACGAAGAAGAAATCCACGGCCAGATATCCGTGATTGATCAGTTGCTTTGCATGGTCGCCACCTGAAAACGTCTCAAGAATATGAAACAAGACAACCATTATTGCCGCTACTCCGCGAAGTCCGTCAAGGATCTGATAGTGCTGTTTCGTGTCTTTGAAAGTGGAAGAAATCTGCATGTACTATGAGTATAGAAAGGTCAAATATATACACAATCTTAGTTGTAAGATTTTATACTTTTTTCTTGCAGTCACAGTGACTATTCAGCCACATGGGCATTATTTCGTTTAGCATGCCGAACTTTATCTACGTAGCGTACGCGGAATAGTAAATGAGACTTATAACTATTTAACAACCTATCCCTATGACTCACATAAAAATCCATCGACAAACTCCTTCACTGGACATGACACCAATGGTTGATCTTGCTTTTCTTCTCGTTACATTTTTCATGCTCACTACTCAATTTGCTCCCGAGCAGCCAGTTGCAGTGGAGACACCTACTGCAACTTCTACCGCTATTCTTCCTGATACAGACATGTTAATTATTTCTATTTCTAAAGAAGGCGCAGTATTTTTTGAGGTAAGTGGAAAATATACCCGTCAAAAGCTCCTTCAAAAGATTGGAGATGCCTATCAGATCAATTTTACCCCCGAACAAATCAATAACTTTTCTTTGCTGGGTTCTTTTGGTATTCCTGTTGCGGATCTGAGTCGTTTCCTCGCGATGAGTCAGCATGCACGTAAAGCTTTCCACCAAAATGGCATTCCGTGCGACCTGGCTAACAACGAACTTTCGAACTGGATTGCGCTGTCCAGATCGGTAAATCCTAAATTAAGAATTGCTGTTAAAGGTGATAAGGAAGCTAATTACCCTGTTGTTAGAAAAGTGATGGACACGCTCATTGATGGAAACATCACCAACTTCAATCTCATCACCGATATGGAGGAAGGATCTTAGCTCCAAAGTGGTGTTAAAAACTAGTTAAGCAGCATACTACACTTAATGAATTTGAAAGGTGGTCCGTATTATTGTTTATACACCCACTTAAAATATGAATAGTGATACACCGAAGCTGAATCGCAGGAAGTTTATTCAAACAAGTGCGTGTGCGGGAGGTGGATTGTTGATTTCCTTGTTCACTCCCTTACAATCAAAGGCATCCTTAAATCAACCATCAGGCACATACACATTCAATCCGTTTTTAAAGATCGGAACAGACAATAGTATTGAAGTTACTCTATCGAAAGTAGAAATGGGTCAGGGTATCTGGACAACATTGCCAATGCTGATTGCTGAAGAACTGGATTGCGACTGGAAAAAGATCGTTGTGAAACATAGTCCACCCGGCAAGGCTACAGATCTTACCGGGGAACTTGTACTTCGATCGACCGGAGGATCAGAAACAACCAAATCCGAATTTGATCGCTATCGTATGGCTGGAGCAACGGCAAGGGCAATGCTTCTGAATGCTGCCGTAAAACAGTTATCAACTACTCCAGAAAATTGTATTATAGAAAACGGATATATCATTGCTAAGGGAAAGAAAATCTCCTATGGTGAATTAGCCGAGACGGCCTCTCAATTACCTGTACCAGAAGTGAAACTACGCGACCCTTCACAATGGAAACGAATAGGTAAATCACAAAAGAGGCTGGACGCTCCGGATAAGATTAACGGAAAATGTATTTATGGAATCGATATTCAATTTGAAGGGCTTCTCACGGCCGTGGTTGCTCACTCTCCTGTTTTTGGAGGTAAAGTAAAATCGATAGACGATACAAAGGCCAGGGAGATCGAGGGCGTCATTGAAGTAATAGAAATCGCCACTGGAGTTGCAGTCATTGCTACCAACTATTGGACTGCCTCACAAGGTCGCAAAGCCCTGCTTATAACCTGGGCAAATGGTCCACACGAATCTCTTAATACCAGCGAATTGATTCATGAATATAAACAGCTGGCAATCACCAGAGGAAAGATAATCCTGGAAAAAGGAAATGTAAACGAAGTGCTAGCAGGATCTCCTCACGTTTTAAGTGCCGAATTTGCGTTTCCCTACCTTGCTCACGCCCCCATGGAGCCATTGAATTGCACAGTCAAAATTACAGATGATCAATGTGAGGTCTGGTGCGCCACTCAATCGCCCCTGTTGCATCAGAAAGAGATAGCTGATTATCTGGGAATGAAACCGGAGAATGTTGCTTTTCACACTCCACATATGGGAGGCAGCTTTGGACGCAGGGGTTCGTTTACAGGAGATTGGGTAATGGAAGCGGTGTCTATAGCAAAAGCCAGTGGAAAACAAATAAAGATGATCTGGTCACGTGAGGATGACATTCGGGGAGGCTATTACAGGCCTGCTTATGTACACACCGCAAAGATTGCAATCGATGATAAGGGGATGCCTGTGGCCTGGGAACACCATATCATCGGCCAGTCACAATTTGTAAATACTCCTTTGGAGAAATACATTGCTCCTGATGGACTGGATTATAGTTCCG
>JBGATZ010000194.1:0-8445 GCA_044228905.1 Cyclobacteriaceae bacterium
GACATACCTATGGCTCCCGCTTCCATGTCCGCCTTCAAAAGAGTAATCATGCTGTCTACTTCGGCTGGAGTAGCATGACGCTTAAAATCTTTACCTAATATTTTATCGCGCAATGAATTATGACCACTATACGAGCCTACGTTAACAGCAACTGCACTATCATTTAATTGTTTAAAATAATCTTTCAGTGGAACATGTGAGCCTCCATCCTGCCCTACAATTATAGTAGTGATTCCCTGGCTCACAACTGCAAGTGCTTCCGGACTTTTACTCAATCCCCAGTCGTGGTGACTATGAGTGTCAATAAACCCAGGCGACAATGCCAGTCCTTTCGCATCAACAATTTGAGCAGCTTCTGCTTTTGACAAATCACCTATTGCAGCAATCGTATCCGCATTAATTCCTACATCTCCTTTAGATGACGCATTACCAGATCCATCATAGATCACTGCATTGCGAATGATTAAATCAAACTTTTGGTTCTGGCAGCCGAATAAGCTTGCTGCTAAAAGGAGGGTCAGGATTTTCTTCATCCTCCAATATAACCGAGTTATAAAAGAAAAAAAAGGGCCACCCTGAGGCAGCCCGTTTCAACCCATCTCAACAACTGCACTTAAACTATTGCTGATTCCTCAGATAATAATGTTTTTATTTGGAGCCAGCCTTGCTCTGATAATTCCTGTTGCGTTAACTGTATAAATACTTTAAATACCTCGGGTGGTGTCGATTGCCTGATGCCTGCTAACCAGTCAATCAACTCAGCACGATTGATGGATCGTATCATCCACCTGCTCTGGTCAAGAAGAACTTCTGGTTTAATGTCTTGAATAATCTTTTTCGAAATAGTCTGAAGTTCAGCATCAGCATAATGTTGCCACAGCACGGGGTTAAGTATGCGCTCTTCTTTATTTGTATGATTTAAGTTAAAAGCAATAAATCGGTTGAATGAGTAGAAAATCTTCTCGCCCCAAAGAATCCTCGGACTTTTATATTTTTCAAGTTTCCATTGAGTAACAAACGCACGAAGGTCTTCCGTCAACCGATGGCCTTCATCATGTTCAGAATGAAATTCAAGAACAATTTTAGGATCATGCTTCGCGATTGCAGGCAGTACAAAACCATCTTCATGTCGGGCGTGTTCTTCAAAAAAGAAAAATAATTGTTCCATTTGAGCAATCACAGGAGTGGTCTCCTCCACCGAAGAGAAATCATTGCGTTGAATTTTGAGTGCTGTATCATAGAGCATATGTCGGAGTGCTTTATGAATCAGGTTGAAGATGTTATAGCGTTGTTCCATTCAAGTTCTTTCACAGAATAAACGGAGTTGCTAAGAATAAGGAATACGCTAAACGGAGTTTGATCTACGCAAAATGGAGCTCCCGTCAGGAATGAATTTTACCCAACCGGAGAAATAAAGGAAATGCAACTTTTCTTGTCTCAGTTTTCCATAACAATTTCAGTTCAGCACCTAGTTTCTCAATCGGATCATTTCCATTTTGCCTTATATACTTCTGCACAGATGACCACGTGGAGATGTATCCCAGAAAATGTTCGAGCGTCCAGTGAAAAGAAAACTCAAAGGACGGAGTTTGTACTTCTTGAAAAGGAAATGGGATGGTTCTATATTGCTCATCAACCAGTTTCCGTTCCTGATCCCAATAAGGACCAATGACCTGAGTATAGAAGTGCGAGATGATCGGATCAATTTCCGGGGAAATACGCAATAAAGAATATCCCCCAGACGGCAAGGACTGCATCTGGTTTTGAAACACGTTTTACTTCATTATAAAAAGCAGGAAAATCAAACCAATGAATAGCTTGCCCTACTGTGATCACATCAAATGACTTGTCAGGAAAAGAGGTTTGTTCAGCTTTACTTATGAAGTATTTAATGTTTGGTGCAGCTACTGCATTCTCTATTTGCTTTGCACTGAGATCAGTAGCAAATATCTTTTCAAAGTAAGGAGAAAGATCATTCGCCACCTGACCGTTGCCACATCCGCAATCCCATGCAATGGATCTATTTTTGACGTGACTTAATATAAAATCATACAACTCCTTTGGATACGTTGGTCTGAAAGAGGCGTATTGCTTTGATTGTGCTGAAAATAAGTCTTTACCCTGATTCACTTGATTCGTTTATAACCCGGTCCACGAACAACTTTGCCCGGCAATTCACCCGTATGTTCGCCATCTCTTAATACCTGAACGCCATTGACAAAAACATGTTGTATTCCGGTAGAATATTGATGTGAATCTTCAAATGTGGCGTGATCAATAATTTTCGCTGCGTCAAACAGGACAATATCTGCGAAGTATCCTTTTTTCAATTCACCGCGTTTTTTGATCTTCAGATGCGAAGCAGGCAATGAAGTCATTCGTCTGATCCCCTCTTCCATCGTCATTAATTTTTCATCGCGCACATATTTCCCCAGGAAACGGGAGAAAGTTCCGTATGCTCTCGGATGCGTTCCTGCCTCCATGAATTCTTCGGTCGTTGCCAGTGAACCTCCATCTGATCCGATGCTTACATACGGTTGCGCGATCATCTTTTTCATGTTCTCTTCGGAGATCAGAAAGTAAACCGCAGCAATGGACTTATCTGCGGATAGCAAATCCAAAACCGTTTCATCCGAATCTTTACCATGGAGTCGGGCAATTTCATCCAGGCGTTTTCCCTTGTATAACCTATTTAACGAGTCTTTCTTAAATCCCAACAACATCACATCACGTGCGTCAGAGTTTCTGGTTGGAATTCCATTGCGCATATCGTACAGAATCTTCTTGCGCTGCTCCTGATTTTTAAATCGCGCACGCATAGGCGTTGGGCCTCCCTCCTGTGCCCAGGTAGGAACACGTTCTTTCAAACCGGTTGCACTGGCTGTGTATGGATACATGTTCGCAGTAATTTTCAATCCCGCTTTTTGCGCACTGTCTATTTTAATTAATACCGTATCCAGTTTCTTCCAGTTGCGCTGATGATTAATCTTCAAATGATAAATCTCTGCAGGGATTTTTGCTTCGCTTGAAATGCGGAACGTTTCATTCAATGCCTCCAGGATTTTATCACTCTCACTTCGCATGTGTGTGATGTATGAACCGCCATATTGCGCAGCTACTTTACTTAACTCAATCAATTCTTCCGTAGTGGCAAAAGTGGCAGGAGCATAGATCAATGAAGTCCCTAAACCCATTGCCCCTTCCTCCATTGCTTGCTTCACGAGGTTTTTCATTTGCTGTAGCTCAGCAGGTGTTGGTTTGCGACTTTCCTGATCCAATACATACGTTCGCACTGAAGTAGCTCCTACAAACGAAGCAAAATTCGGACTCACTCCCTTCTTCTGGAGGTAATCAAAGTAACCACCTAAGGTCGTCCAGAGTGCACTCTTCTTGCTTCGCTTTCTTGGTCCCGGACTTAATCCTTCACCAAATACTTCTAGCGTTACACCTTGCTTGATGTCACTCATGCTTCGGCCATCAGTAAGCAATGTTCCATCCGCCCAGCTGAGCATATTGATAAAGCCGGGAGCAATGGCTAATCCTTTCGCATCGATTTCTGTTTTGCCTTTTGCTTTGGAGAGATTGCCTATGAAGGCAATGGTATCGGCATTGATCGCTAAATCAGCAGCGTAGGTTCTATTTCCAGAACCATCATAAATGATTCCATTACGGATGACAACATCAAAAGTTTGAGAATAGGAGATTAAAGAACAAAAGAGGCAAGCACACAAAACGAAAAATCGCATTCTCAAAAATACGAAGAATTTTACGGCAAGTTGTCCTACACCTTTGAAGGGGTAGGACAACTTCTCACGCAAGAAATCACTTAATCACCGGAAAAGCAGAGATCCTCAATCGTGCTGCACCCATCGGAACCAGTGTAATATCTTCCACACGTTCGCTGGTTGAAACCGGACTCAACGGCAACTCCGAACACAATCCATATTGATCAATCGTCCAGCCCGGAATGCGACTTCCTTTTGTTTTGATTTCGATTGGAACAGCGCTGAGTGTAAACGGAAAATCATCGGAAGGCCATGGCTTTCTTTGCACTACAAATGTTTTCTCCAGATTAGTCAGGTCTCCTGTTAAACCATAGTTCCATGCATTGCCCGGATGAATTTCATAAGAAGGCCATTTGGCTGGATCAGCATTTTCCTGCCACTTGGAATCGTACTGAGCCGATTTCTTTGAATCAAACTTGATGTACTTTTCATCAATCTTCAATGAGAAAGTAAGTGGACCATAATCTACACTTGCACTGTTTTTGTTTTTCTCCCAACGTCTTACTTTTAATTTCATCGGGAAGTCAATCGTTACCTTATCATTGTTCTTCCATATATTGGAAATCTTCACATATTGACCAGCAACTGCTTTCACATCGACAACCTGATCATTAATTTTAATAACTGCTTTATCACACCATGCCGGAATGCGCAGGTACAAAGGAAACTCGGCCTGCTTATTCACTGATAATTTCAATTCTACTTTCTCATCAAACGGATAATGAGTGGTCTGTTTAATTCCAACTTCCGATCCACCGGCCACCTTTGCTTTTACTTCGCTTTCGGAATACAATACTGCTGCTAATCCATTGTCCGGTGTAGCCATCCATAGGTTCTCTGCATAATACACCCAACCGCTTGTATGATTATGCTGACAGCAACGGCTACTGAATGGATTCATCATCAGATATGGACCTCCATTGTCAATACCCGGATTATGATTTTTGCTATCGCTCACTACCATGTTTGGTGCAGTGAGATAGCGCAATGACTTATAATCGGGCATAAACGAAGCCGGAAATGTATTGAATGCAACGTCCTCACAATTCTCCGCCCAGAACGGATCACCGGTAATGCGGAGCATGATTTCATCAGAAGCCATTTGTTCTACCATTCCGCAATTTTCAACCGCCTGTCGGGGATCATCATATCCTTTGCGCGAGTTCTCATCGGAACCAAACATGCCTCCGGGCACTTGTCCATACATTTCACGAATGAAATTCTGATTATCATAACTGGCCTGAAGATCGGTTGCATCACCGCTCTGCATGTAATAAGTAGCCGGCTCCCGGAAACATTGCGCTATGTTTACATTATGCCAGTTGGGCAACCAGTTTTTTAATCTCCAGTTAGCAGTATTGCGATGAATCTTTGTAGCTAAATCCAACAGGAACGGTTCTTTAGTAATGTTGTACAACCAGTACACACTATACAGATTATCTCCTCCACGACTGTTCTCCCAATAGTCAGTAAGAAAATCCTTATCAGGAATAGCAAGTTGCCATTTGAAATAATTGGTCATGTGCTTGATCACGCGTGCATCGTTGCTGTGCTCGTAATACGACTGCAACACGAACAACATCAGCATCTGCGCCCAAAGGTCACGCTTGCCTCCGCTCTTGCGAATTACAAACGGACCAAAGTCTCCATTGTCGCGCTGACTGTTCAATGTTCCATCGATCCAGATCATCGCCTCCTCTTTCATCTTTTTATCGTTCAGCACATAACCGATGTTCGCATATCCTTTCAACCAATAGGGCAACTCTTCCCATCCCCAGTCACCCGTACCATCTTTGTTGAGCCACGCATTATTCTTCTTGGTGAGCCAGATGCTGATCTCACCCAACTGACCAGTGAGTCCATCTCGTTGCAGCTCCATACTCTTCAACAACCATCCTTTGGGTTGAATTGCACCTACCGGAAGTTTTACGAGATGCTGAGGCTTAAGCGGAGCCTGATTGGTTTGATAATAACTGTTCCGTTGATCGTTGGCTGGTTTTTCAACAACCGTTGCTTTCCATTTAGGTTGAGCAGAAAGCGTGAAAGAAACAAGTACAAGGAAGAAAATAGAGTGCTTCATAGTTCAGGTGTATAATCAAATGTAAAGGAATGCAACTGGCCAGTCAAGGCTGCCTCTCATCCTTTATTACCCTTCACTTACGAGCAGCAGATAAATAATCCAACGTCAAAGACTATTCAAATACAAATGCAGCGCCTTTAATTTGATTTCAGTAAAATCTTTCATGCCGGTCCAGGGCAAATTGGTTGGATCAAGTGTTTTACCTTCCGGAGTGATGCCTGTTTTCAAAGTGGCGATTGCTCATCGGTCCACTTCCCCGCGTTTCCTATTGAAGTAATGTCAGCCGATACCGGCTTGCCCGTCTGAATGGAGGTCCTCCTTTCCGATTTTCTTTGTGACATCCCGTGCAGGAAATCGAAAGATACTTTCCATAGGCAATGGATACTTCGTGCTTTGACACTATAGTAGGCTTTTATGGAATATCCCATGGCGAGAGCGATCACTGAGGCGAGGATCATATATGGGCACATCAAAAAGCATACAGGAGTAGATGACGCCAAAAAAGAAATAGTCTGCGCCATGGCACAGACTATTCTGAAATGCGTACTTCTTCTTGACTTTGAAGTAATGAAAGAAGAAAATAATTATCAGTTCAAATTCATTCGCTTGTATTGATTGGGGCTCACTCCTGTTTCTTTCTTGAACAGTCGGGAGAAATAAGGCGGGTTTTCAAATCCCAGCGTGTAAGCAATCTCTGCTACGTTGTTGTCTGCAGCTACCAATAGGTTTTTTGCTTCCGAAATCAGAAAAATATGAATGAGGTCAATCGCTGTCTTACCGGTCTCTTGTTTTAATAAATCGCTAAGGTAACGGGCAGAAAGATTCAATTCTTCCGCCATGTGCTTCACTGTTGGTAATCCCTTGTTCTCCAGGCTTCCGTTTTCAAAATAAGTCGTGAGTGCTTCATTAAAACGAGTAACTACCTTACCCGATAATTCCGTGCGGTGAATGAATTGTCTTTTATAAAATCGTTGCGAGTACTTCAGCATAGAATCCACGTGGGTGAGAATAATTTCCTTACTGAATTCATCGGGATTGCTTTTGCTTTCCTCATCGATCTTATAAAACAATTCCCATATGATTTTCTCTTCATTTGGAGTGAGGTGCAATGCTTCGTTGGCTTCATACTCAAAGTAGCCATACTTTTTAATTTCGGAATGCAATGCATGTCCATTGAGAAAATCTTCATGCACCAGCATCAAAAACCCATCCGCTTCCAGTTCAATGTCTTTCATTTGAAAAACCTGACGGGGTTTAATGAAATACATGCTTCCATTGTCGTGGTCATATTTGGTTCGTCCATACATGATCACTCCCGATTTCAGTTTCTTGAATCCGATGATATAGAAGTCCGCAGTAAATGCTTCCGAAAAAACGGAACACGCCTTTTCCGGATCACATCTTACCGTGAAGATCATTGGATTTTCAGGCATTGGGAACTGAAACTGATTGGCACGATAAAAATCGGCAATGGTTTTAAAGTGTTGCATGGTGAGAGTTTTTAATAAGTGATGGTGTCAGCCTGAGTTTATCGAAGGCAGGATTTCGACAAGCTCAACCTTGACAAACAATTTAGTTCAGGCTGACACAAATCACTCGGTAATTGATCTAACAAAGAGGAATTGAAAATAATTTACTTTCCGTGTGCTTTTTCTGCTACCTCTTTCCAGTCTTCCCAGGTAGCCAAACGATCAGAATATAGTTGTTTTACCCATGGATAGGCCATCTTGCCTAAAAACAAACGAAGCGGAGGGTTAGCAGCATCAACTAATTTCAGAACTGGTTCCACCGTTGCCTCCGGAATACCAAAAATGTCATCGGTGAGTCCTGCCTGAAAATCAGATTTTACTTGTTCATATTCTTTCATTGGTTGAGTGTGGATAGCAGAAGGTCCCGCCCACTCCGTTGAAAAACCATTCGGTTCGATCAACGATACGTTGATACCAAATCCTTTCACTTCACTGGCTAATGTTTCACTCAATCCTTCTACTGCCCATTTCGAAGCATTGTATAATCCCAATACCGGAAGTGTTGCAATTCCCAATACACTGGATACCTGGATAATGTGGCCATGGCCTTGTTCACGCATGATCGGCAGAGCGGCTTGTGTCACCCATAATAAACCAAATACGTTTGTTTCAATTTGATCACGTGCTTCTTTCTCGCTGGTTTCTTCGATAGTACCGAACAAACCATAACCAGCATTATTGATCACTACATCAATCTTGCCAAAATGTTTCTTTGCTTTCTTGATTGCAGCAAAAGCATCTTCACGTTTATTCACATCAAGCTGGATCGGCAAAATAGCATCACCATATTGCTTTACCAGATCGTTGAGTGCTGTAAGGTTACGTGCAGTAGCGACCACTTTGTCACCTCGTTTTAAAAATGCGGCTGCCCATAATTTTCCAAATCCCTTGGAGGCGCCTGTAATAAAGATAGTTTTAGACATGTGTTTTTCGTTTTGTTGACACAAAGCTATTGGCACACCTACCTGGAAGACTTATACAGAAGTGGGAGAAAATGATACGATTTTACTAGTCACAGAAGGGCCGTTGCAAACCAGTGCTTTCTGAGCGA
>JBGATZ010000195.1:0-8425 GCA_044228905.1 Cyclobacteriaceae bacterium
CAATCAGCTCTTTCAAAGCAACATCTGATATCAGATCATACAAATTCAGATTAAGCAGCTTTTCACGACTGTAACCAAGTAAATCGGATGTTGCCTGATTCACATCTTTGAATTCCAGATCCTGGTTGGCAATAAAAATGGCTTCTTTGGATTTCTCGAATACGTTACGATATTTCCTTTCATTTCCTCTTAATGCCTTTACAGAAGCTGCGCGCTCAAGGGAATAACGAATGCATCTTTCCAGTTTTTCCGAGTTTAATTCTGATTTTATCAAATAGTCGAAGGCTCCGATTTCCATAGCCTCCTTATCTACCTTCTGATTACCTTTACCCGTTAACAGCACAATAGGTTCTTCGCATCTCAGCGAAATTGCTTCCTTAAGAAGATCTAGTCCTGTCTTGGCACCCAGCCTGTAATCAACAAAATAGATATCATGGCGTTTTTCAGTTATTGTTTTCAGGGCGTCCGTATAACGCGAGCACCACTCTGTTTCAAAGTTTCCTGTTTCAATATGCTTAATGTAATCGGTGGTGATAAAATAGTCATCTTCATCGTCATCAATGACCAAAACTCGAATTGCCTGATTTTGTGCGGACATCTATACATTTTGTTTTTCAGGAAGGACAATGATAAACGAGGCACCTTTTCCTGGCGCACTCTTTCCTAAAATTATACCTCCATGATTATCTACAATCTTTTTACAAATGGCCAGGCCTATCCCAGACCCGGCATATTCAGTTTTACCATGCAGCCGTTGAAAGATCTGAAAAATACGCTCTGCATATTCCTGTTCAAAGCCAATCCCATTATCGCCTATTTCAATTTTAACGAAGTTGGCGTCAAGAGGCAAATGAAGTTCGTTTTTCTCAGCTTTATCAACCAACGTTGATTGAATGGTAATTACCGGATCGACCTGTGGTTTTCTGAATTTAATGGAATTGCTGATCAGATTGCTAAAAAGCTGCTTCATTTCAAGCGGCACGGCTTCAATTGTGGGCAATTCTGAAATTCTTATTTCTGCACTGGTTTCCTCTATCTTCAATTCCAAATCAGAAATAGTCTCCTTCAATACACTATTTAAATCACAATTAGTAAAAGCCTGCGAGCTTCTGGCTGTGCGTGAAAATTCCAGTAAGTTATCAATCAACAGTCGCATACTTTCAGTAGATGAAATAATTCTATCCAGGTAGGTATTTCCATCCGGCCCTAATACATCACCGAATTTGATTTTCAATCGCTCATTAAAAGTAGAGATCTTTCTCAATGGCTCCTGCAGGTCGTGTGAAGCTACATAAGCAAATTCTTCCAGCTCCTTATTCGACCGATTCAGTTCTTTAAAAGTGCGCTCTTGTTCTTTTTCCAGGTTTTTTAAAGAGGTGATATCGCGAGTTATTCCTAATATTTTCTTTGCATTCCCCTCACTATCACAAACAACTTTTCCTTTAGTAAAAACATTTTTTTGTTTGCCGCCTTTTGTAGTAACTACATACTCTAATTCAAATTCCGTTCTGGATTCAAGTGCATTTTTTATTGCAGCATTGAGTTTTTCCCTATCATCTTCTAATGTATGCGCGGTAATCGTTGCACTGGTAACTTCAGGCAAATCTTCCTTTAAAAATTCAAGAAGTTCATACATTCCCTTGGTCCACTCCAGGCGGTCCGATGCAATATCCCAACTCCAACTACCGAACTGCAGTAATTCCTCTGTTTCACGAAACAACTCACTTGCTGCTTTTGCTTCTTCTTCTGTTTTCAGCTGGTCGGTGATGTCGCTTGCTATGAATAATGCAGAAATGGGTTTTCCAGACTCATCTCTCCGGAGAACGGTGCCCATTGTCTTAAAATAACGCCAGTTACCTGCTTTATGATTCAACCGGCAGCCATACGCCAGCGATTCATCATCCTTAATCGAATTGATTTTATCAAGCTCTTTTCTAACCAGATCAACGTCTTCTTTGAAAACGAGATTCGTCCAGACATCTTCTGAATCTTTCAGATCATCATAAGAATATCCAAGAATATCTGTCAGTCTTTTGTTGACGTAACGGAGCTTTCGGTTGTCAAGATCATAAACGTAAATCAGGCCAGGAAAAAAGTCATTTAGTTTTTCACTAAACGACTCTGAGTTCTGTCCTGATTCGAATAATAGCTTAAGGTAGTTTATTTTGTCACTCATCTTTCGAGTTGAGACAACTCACCTTTCAATTCGCGATATTCTTTAATTTTATTATACAAGGTCTTACGATCAATCTGTAAAAGCTTGGCTGCTTTACTTTTATTGAAATTTACCTTTTTAAGTGCGCTAAGAATGACTTCATATTCCGCATCAATACCTGCGCCTTTCAAATTCAGTTCAACATTACGTTCTTTCGGAGCTTCCCTATGCTGAATTTGCTCTTCTACCGGAGCTGAAGCCTGGCCAGAGTACGGTTCAAATTGAAGTTTTGCAAAGTTCGTCAACTCGAATGGAATCGACTTGGCGTCAATAAACTCATTATCGCACAGAAGCGTAGCACGTTTTACCACGTTCTTTAATTCACGAAGGTTTCCATGCCACACATAGTTCTTAAAAATGTTTTCTACCTCAGGGCTGAATCCTTTCACATCTTTGTTAAGTTCTTTATTAGCAAATTTCAGGAAGTGATCAGCAAATACCATAACATCTTCCTTGCGTTCACGCAGTGGTGGAACATTAATTGCAAATTCATTGAAGCGGTGATACAAATCCTCACGGAACTTACCACTACGCGAAGCATCCCAGAGTTTCTCATTACTTGCTACAATAATACGCACGTCCAGATCAATGTCTTTTACTCCCCCTACTCTTCTTAGTTTTCTCTCTTGGGTTACACGCAAAAGCGCCACCTGAACGTCATAAGGCAAATTGGCAATCTCATCCAGGAATATGGTACCTCCATTTGCCAATTCAAAGCTTCCTGTCTTTTGATTCAGTGCACCGGTAAATGATCCTTTTTCATGTCCGAATAATTCACTTCCCGCCAGTTCTTTGGACATTGCTCCGCAATCAATAGCAACAAATGGTTTATCACTTCGTTTGCTTCGCTTGTGTATTTCCTGAGCGATGGCTTCTTTACCACTACCGCTTTCCCCATAGATAATTACACTATAGTTAGTGGGCGCAACCAGGTCGATCTGTTTCAGAATATTCTTGAAATCCGGACTGTCACCAAAAATATAATTCTGTGCATCTTTTGCTGGCTTCTTTGATTCACGCTTCGCGTGTCCGTTCTGGCCATTCACTTTAGAATGATCTACCCCATCCTCACTTCCTTCCTTAGACATTGCTTTCCGGATTGTGAGCAGAATTTCTTCCGGAATAAGCGGTTTGGTTACATAGTCTATTGCACCGAGACGCATCACCTCTACGGCAGTTTTAATATTACTATAGCCTGTGATTATAATTACAGGCACATCCGGATCAATTTCTTTAATGGCTTTCAGAACGGTAGCGCCATCCATGTCATCAAGTTTGAAATCACAAAGAATCAAACTGATATCATGCGATTTCAAAGCTTCAAGAGCCTTTCTTCCGGATGACGCTTCTATTACTTCATAATTATGCTTTGACAGAAAACGTTTCAGAACGAATCTTAAATCATTCTCATCATCAATAACCAAAATCTTTTCCATTCTTTATTTTAAATTTTAGTAACTCAATACATTCTTTTGTTGCACCCAGAGTGAACGAAGCTGCGCAGTAGGAATTTTCAATTCCTCTCTGTATTTGGCAACTGTTCTGCGGGCAATTTTCAGCCCTTTATTTGCCAGCATTACTGCTATCTGCTGGTCAGAATAAGGTGCATTCTTATCCTCCTGTTCGATTACTTCTCCCAGTGTTTCCTGTATTTTCTTCACACTCACAAGTTCTCCCGCTTGATTTTCCAAGCCCTCATTGAACAGATTCTTTAGCAAAATATTCCCAAAAGGAGTTTGCACATATTTATTACAGGTGATACGTGAAACGGTGGATATATCCACACCTACCCGATCAGCTACGTTCTTCAAAATCATTGGCTTGAGAAGTGATTCATCGCCTGTACGAAAGTAGTCTTCCTGCAATTTGACTATTGTGCGCATCACACTGGCCATGGTAGACTCGCGTTGCTTTATGGCACTCACAAACCACTCCGCTGCACTTAATTTATTCTTAAAGTATTGAGATTCTCCCTTACTTCTTTTCTCTTTATCCATATCATTCACTCTCGCCTTCCAGCCTGCATTGATACTCAAATGAGGGGAACGTTCTTTAGTGAGAGAAACCAGCAAATCATCACCTTCTTCAGTCACTATAAAATCAGGAATAATTGTATCAAATTGCGTTGGTGAATTTTCGTTTGCGGCCACTGGTTTAAGTTTCAGGGAAGCAATAAGTTCCAATACAATTTTCAGATCTTCCTCATCGATATTGAGAGCAGCATATATTTTATTGAAACTGCGTTGCTTCATTTCTTCGTAGTGTCCTTCCAATAAAGCTATGGCTGTCTTTACATCGGGGCACTTTACATTCATTTTATTCAACTGAACCAGTAAGCATTCACGAATGGAAGAAGTTCCCACTCCTATGGGTTCCAGTTCCTGGATAATTTTGACAATGCGTTCTATAGTTCCCGCATCTATCCATTTGGAAAACTTCAATGAATAGTCGTCTGCGATTGCTTCGTGGGTATTTTCCAGAAAGCCTTCGTCAGAAAGCGAATTGATAATAAATTCACCTAAATGTTTATCGTCATCAGAAAGCGATAACATGTTAAATTGCGAACAAACCTCCTTACGAAAGTCGGTCATCTCAACAATTGGTTTGTTTGGCAAATCAGATTGTTGTGAATATTGCGTATTCTCAACGCGATAGTCTGGAACATCATCGTAGGCATATTCATCCCAGTCCTGATATTCCGCATTAGGATCTTCTGCTAAATCAGCAGCTTCAGTCTCCTCTTTCTTCTCCTCGATTATTGGATTCTCCTCCAATTCCTGCTGGATACGCTGCTCCAACTCAATACTATTGAGATGGAAAAGGTTCAACATTTGAAGCTGAAGAGGATGAATCTTCAACTGCTGTTTTTGAACTAAGTTTTGATAAAGCATAAGTTCTATGGTTTGGGTTGCCATTCCACAACTACAACCTAAGAACCAAAAAAAACAGACTGTGCAAAACATTGATAATTAACAACTTATGTTTTTAGCAAGTATTGGCACTGAAGAATTGTGAGTATAAATTTCTACAATTAGAATCATTTTTTCTACACTAAGCAATAAAAATCCTTTCTTATGGTTCCAAAAATCATCGAATCGGGTTAAGTCGCAGACGCTCAATTCCAGAACAAATCAAGCCTTCCCAAAATAGATCCCATACTTAAAAAGTAATCAGCCAGGGACAGCAGCTAATCGATTGTAATTTTGCCTTGAGTAAAGAATTCGTAATATTTCGCGCAATGCGGATAACTCAATTCATTATTTACTTATTGTTCTTCCTCTCCCTGGTGGTGCTGGGAGTACTTTCATTTGTCTTTGTGGAGCGCTATTCATCTTATGTTCGGTACACCGCTGATGTCGAAAAGACCTATAAGTTTATAGCAGAAATGAATAACCTGGAGAATCTGCTGAAGGATACCGAGACAAGCAACCGTGGATATCTATTGACCCATGACAGCACTTTTTTACAACCACTTCTGCAGGCCGAAGATCAGATTAAAGGCTCTATCGTCAATATGAGTTCGCTCACGTCCAGTAATGAAAATCAAATTAAGCGAATCAATCAATTAAATATCCTCATTCAAACCATGAAAGAGGCCATGAGTCATACCCGCATGATGTTTGTCTATAATAAAGAAGAATACTTAAAGAATCTGAAGATCAGCAAATCAAAGATGGACGAATGTCGCGAGGTGTTTAAAAAAATGAAAGAAGAAGAATTCAGTCTTCTTGCTGTGCGCAATAAAAACAAGTTCTTCTATGAATCCACCGCACCTGGTTATTTAACAGGACTGTTTTCTTTCAGTGCGATTGCCTTCACTATTTCCTGCATTGTGATTATTCGGGAATTCCGCGACAAGAAAAAGTATCAAAGAGAATTGGAATTAAAATTGAATGAGCTTCGCCAATCAAACGCTGAACTCGAACAAATCGCTTTTGTTGCCTCTCATGACTTACAAGAGCCTTTACGAAAAATCAACACGTTCACTGACCGTCTTGCATCAAAACATGCCTCACGATTAGATGAAGAAGGACAATCTGTAATTGGCAGAATAAGCTATTCATCAAATCGCATGCGTGGTCTTATGGAAGATCTGGCCAATTATACAAGTCTTGTTCAATTGATTGAAAAAAGACAACCAATAAATCTGAATGATATCGTAAAGGAAGCTGTCAATTCCTGTAATAACCAGATCACATTAAAACAGGCGCAGGTGTTCTGGGATAACCTCCCCTCTGTTTTTGGATATCCCGATCAATTGATTTTGCTATTCAAAGCACTAATAGATAATAGTATAAAATTCAGCCAACACGACTTACCACCCAGAATACACATTTACGGCAATCCAGCAGGCCGGGAGGATTTGATTGCATTCAATGCAGACCTGAAAGGTAAATTTATCAAAATAACCTTGCGGGATAATGGCATTGGGTTCGACAACGAATTCTCAGACAAGATGTTTGGTATTTTTCAGCGCCTGCACACGCAACATTCAGAATACGAAGGCAAGGGAATCGGGCTGGCAATTGTGAGGCGAGTGATGGCTAATCACAATGGCCTTGTATTCGCAAAGGGCTTTCCTATGACAGGCGCAGAGTTCACGTTATTCTTCCCTATAAAATAGTTTATCCTTTAGCCACGGTTTTTGACTGGGCAAGGATTTTATGAAACTCACGTCTGATATCAATAACAGCACGATAGGAACGTTTCTTTGTATCTGTGATGTAAGAGATGTCAGCCATCGTTAATTCTTCAATTAGCTTGTCTAACTCTGAGCGGTAAATGGACAAACTGCATTTCGATTTTTCAAGAACAACTTTTGTTGGCTCCGCGGAGTGCAACAAGCGCTTGTCCATAGCCATCAGCTCCACACCAATTGAATCACGAAGATTAATCAATTGAGTAGAGATACTCTTTAAATCTATATTAACTGTATCTGTCTTCAGATTATTCTCTTGCCTTTTCAACGTATCTTCTTTGGTACTCTGTCCCCAGGCAGTGGAAGCAATTACCAACAACAATAACAGATAACTGCTCAGGGTTTTCATGCTTGATACGTTTAAGCTGCCTGTCTATTGAAGCGATAAATACGAGTACGTTTCGAGTGTCTGGTTGCTCTGAGTCTCTTTGCTTCAAGCACTTCCAGCGCATTGGAATACTCTTGTTCCTCTGTTACATCTATTTTCGGAAAAATCCATTTTGCCAAAACATAAAAACTCATCATGAATACAATGTAACCAATGAGTAAAGAAGATATAATTAGTAAAAAAGTCATTGCTATTTTGTTTGTTAACCTTGTTGTTCAAAGGGCATGCCATTTCAGACAATCATTATTTCTAATAGAATTTTAAAGGTTTCCAAAAATTCCCGAGAAATCTTTTCCCCAGTTTAGGAGCAATTGATCGAAAAATCCGTTAGCTCCTGGTCATCAAATAAAAATTATGTGGGGATGAGCATCTACACTCAATAGAGCCCAAATCTTGTCAAATGCTAGTCTATGGGATAAAATGAATGCTGGCACAATATTTTACTCATGTTAAAATAATATTCTGCTTACACCCCAACCAAATGAATACGATTAACATCACAGCACAACCGGATAGAATTCATCTCCTCCGCTACGCAGCTTTATGTGCCATTGCCACGAATATCATATTTAATTTGTTGTCGATAACATTGTTCTCCCATCCTTCTGTTGAGGAAGTTATACAGTCGTATCCGATTTTATTCAGGCCAGCTGGCTATTCGGTTTCTATCTGGATTGTTCATATCCTTTTTATCGGTTATGCGCTATTACAAATTACCCCCGAAAGAAATTACAAAGCCGGTTTAGATAAACTCGCCACGCCATTAATTATCACCAACATTTTTGAACTGGGATGGCAATATGCCTTTGTAAAGGGAGAGCTAAAAGTAGGTATGTTTTTTCTTTCAGGCATGCTCATCTCCGCTTGTACATTATACATCCATGCCCAAAGGTATTTTGAAAAATCAAATTCACCTCAACTATGGAGAATTCCATTTAATCTTTATCTCGCATGGACTTCCATTGCAGTAGTATCCGCTACTTCCAGCTGGTTAATGTCAAGTGGATGGAACATGAGCGGCCTCACAGAAAACACATGGACCATTATCGCAATTTTTGCCACCGGATTGCTCGGTTCTTTAATGGCCCTGGGTCGTCAGGATTCAGTTTTTCCATTAGTGATG
>JBGATZ010000196.1:0-9032 GCA_044228905.1 Cyclobacteriaceae bacterium
GCAGGAGTTGCCTCCTCTTCCGAAGATCCTCCAAACATGGAGAGCTGTGCTTCTTTCGGAGAAGCTGCTCTGGTTGCTGCTAATGTGGTTGCGCCTGGGCCGGTATTAAAGATCCGCGGCATCATTGTTTTAAACTCCAGCTCTTCTATAATAGGCTTCAGTTTGTCAGCATCAGGACCTCCGTATTTTAGATTTTCTTCGTTGAATTCTATCGGAACATCAGTAATAATTGTGGCCAGCTTCTTTGAAAGAATAGCTTGTTCACCAAATTGCTCTACTCGTTCTTTTAACTTTCCTTTCAGCTGACTTGAATTCGCAATAATATTTTCTACAGAACCATATTGCTTTAATAAATCGGCCGCTGTCTTCGGGCCAACACCAGGTATTCCAGGAATGTTATCAGAAGTATCACCTTGCAGGCCAAGAATATCGATCACCTGTGATACATTGGAGATGTCCCATTTCTCGCAAACTTCTTTCACGCCCATAATGTCAACCGAGTTGCCCATGTACGCAGGTTTGTATAAAAACACGCATTCATTCACCAACTGACCAAAATCTTTATCGGGTGTCATCATGTAGACCTGAAATCCCTGTGTGCATGCTTTAGACGCCAGTGTTCCAATAATGTCATCGGCTTCATAACCATCCATTTCAAGAATCGGAATGTTGAATCCCCTGATGATATCTTTTACGATAGGAATGCCAGAGCGAATGTCTTCCGGAGTTTCTTGTCGTGTAGCCTTGTATTCTTTGAATATCGTATCGCGAAATGTAGGAGATGCGGTATCAAATGCCACACCAATATGGGTTGGTTTTTGCTTTTGCAAAACTTCCAGTAAAGTATTTGTAAATCCAAAGGGCACAGAAGTGTTCATTCCTCTGGAATTAATTCTGGGATTTTTAGTGAACGCAAAATGCGCCCGGTAGATCAACGCATAAGCATCCAGCAGAAATAGCTTCTTCTCACTCATAAACTAAAATAAGTCAGGCAAGGTAACGGATTTTTAATGCACCTTAAAAAAGAAACCGCCAGCTATCGGAAAAAATAACAGCTGGCGGTTGGCGTGGATCTTAATACGGAATCAGGCAATCGCGCCCGCTTTTTCCAGTAATGCTTTGGTCGCTTTTATTCCTTCTTCTTCAGAGAGTGTTTCACCTTCATATTCAATTCCGATATAACCGGTATAGCCAGCCGCCTTTACGATCGGCAGCATTTTGGAATAATCGGTATCAGTACAATTTCCTTGCGCGTCAAAGTCATGTGTTTTAGCGCTTACACCTTTTGCAAAAGGCATCATTTCCTCTACACCCTTATAACGATCATACTCCTCTATACACTTGTCATTCTCTCGTTTAATACAGAAGTTCCCGAAGTCAGGAAGTGTTCCGCAGTTAGGCAGGCCTACTGATTTGATCACATTCGTCAGCCAGATTCCATTAGAAGAATCTCCTCCGTGATTTTCTACAATGATGTTAATGTTATGTGGTTGAGCAAACTCGCTAAGTTTTCGTAATCCTTCGGCTCCAGCTTTGGCAACTTCATCTGAGGATCCTTCGCCATAGCAATTCACACGAATGGAATGACAACCTAAAAATTTGGCAGCTTCAACCCACTTGTAATGATTCTCTGCCGCTTCCAATCTTTTCTTTGCGTTGGTGTCTCCCATGGCTCCCTCACCATCAATCATGATCAGTACACTGGTGACGCCATTATCATCACAACGCTTTTTCATCTCCGCCAAATAGGACTGGTCTTTTGCTTTATCTTTAAAAAATTGATTCACATACTCGACAGCACTGATACCAAAATCATTTTTTGCTTTGACTGCAAAATCAAGGTGATCTAGTTTTTTATCAAATAATGTTTTATGCAATGACCATTGAGCCAATGAAATTTTAAAGAAAAGAGGAGCAATTACAGGAGTCATGGCGGTGGTGTCTTTTGTTTCAGTTGATGATTTGCCGGAGCAAGCCGAGAGCATGGTTGAACCTAATCCAGCACTTGCGGATAATAAGCCAAGGGAACGAATAAAATCTCTTCGTGAAGTAGAACTCATAAAATTTAGTTTAGATGTAGGCGGAAGTTAGCAATTCGTAAACTAACGGTATACACGATTACACCAACTGAAAATGAGTATTATAACTGGCGCTAGAATGGTTCACCATGAGTTTTTGAAACCAGGTAGTTGGCGACAGGCTTGGCATAACGGGCAATGCTGACAGCCAGATCAGAAGTCCACTCGCTTCCAAATAGATTCTGAATTTGTCTCCCAGCCCACAATCGTTTCGCAAATAATGAATTCCACCGGGAGGCATATTCACTCTCCATCTGTGCTCTTGTGATCTTACCTTTAGAGAACAATGCCGCCAGATCACTCACCAGTTTTGCTGAATGAATTGCCATGGCCATTCCATTTCCACAAAGCGGTGTAATCATTCCTGCAGCATCTCCTGTCATCAGGATGTGGCTCTCAATCGGAGATTTTGTTTCAAAAGAAATCTCATTAATTACCTCTGGTTTTTCAAAGAGGAATTCTGAATGAGTAAATATTTCTTTCAAAAACGGATTACGATGAAGCACTGCTTTCTCCATTTCGGGAATGCTTTTGAATCTTCTTAAATTATTTCGATGAGTAAGATAGCACAAATTGACTTTGCCATCTTCGATATAGCTCATCCCACAATATCCATCCTTGAAATTGTGCAGGGATATCAGATCCTTTTGGTGTTCAGTTTTTACGTGATATTTAATACCTACGTAAGGTGAATGCTTCTGAACAAAGCTGCGATGCATAGATACATCAAGCCTTGATCTTTTACCAAAGCAGCCAATTACAATATCAGCATGAAATTCATTGGAAGAAGTCTTTACCGTAAACTGATCGTGATGAAATGAAATGTTTTCTACTTCGGTATTTAAATAAAAAGTGACATCAGCCTGTTTTGCCTTTTCAAACAGAAAATGATCATAAGTATAACGGCTTATACCAAAGCCCTGATTTTAAAGTTTAGTTGGACTTGCCATTGACAGTGAGCTGAAGTTGCCGGATTTGTGAAGGATTGAACGATTCTGGATAAAGTTCATTTGCTTTTAAAAACGGGAGTGTTTCATTGGAAATATATTCTCCGCAAACACGGTGGAACGGATAATTCTTTCGCTCAAAAACAACTACCTCGATTCCTGCCTTTGCCAGGCAATGAGCAGAAATAAGTCCAGCGAGCCCTCCGCCAACAACAATTACCTTTTTCAAATCATTCTAAATTACTGAAAGCTATGCCTCAAATTGCGTTAATAAATCCATTGCGGAGGATTATTCGTAAATAAGTTTAATGAAAGGGTGACTTGCTCCCAACTTTTTCATTAAAAAACAGTTCTAATAAAGTAGTTGGCTATGATACCAGAAGTAAAATCCCTTCCCATTTCCGAAAAATTCAATGTTCTGGTCATTGGCAATAACCCTATTGAATTGAGCAAGGTTTCCGACAACCTTAATAAGATCGAAGGTAAGAACGTGATCACCGAGATCGCCTTTGATTTAAAATCAATTTTTGAAAGGCTATTAAAATTTCAGCCACAATACATTCTGATTGATGATAACATTGGAAGATCCGCATTAAGGACAATGGTTAATACCCTTGTAAAGGGGAGAAAGACCAAGGATATTCCTATTACTGTACTCAAGAACTCAAACTATCAGGAGACAATTGGTACTGGTGTGATGAATTATGTTTTGAAGGATAACATAAGTGGTGACTCGTTGTATAAGGAATTGAACAACTCACTAAAGGTTAAACGAACTCAGCAGCTCTTTCTTCACGCTTATAAAAAGAGAAAAGGTCAATTGATGCGGTTGATCACAGGCTGATCAGATCTGATTTTGCAGGTGGAATACTTTCTTAATCTGCTTACCGGCACGTTCAATATCTACCACTACTTTTTTACCCGGTTTTGAGTTGAAGTAAGCATTGATCGTATTGAGTTGTAGCTCCCGTGTGGGAATTCCGTTTATAGTAATGATGAGGTCTCCTGACTGTACTCCTGCCAATGCAGCTACTGAATTTTCACGCACATCAGTTACTTCATATTTACGCAGCCCGGATCCTTCTGCTTTCAGCGTGAGACCACTTAAATTGAAATAGAATTTCTTTTTGAAGTCATGGTTACGT
This sequence comes from Cyclobacteriaceae bacterium, assembly GCA_044228905.1. Lineage (GTDB taxonomy): Bacteria > Bacteroidota > Bacteroidia > Cytophagales > Cyclobacteriaceae > ELB16-189. The sequence goes on from JBGATZ010000196.1 coordinate 4,171, forward strand.
TTTACATACATTTTCTCTTTTGGAAAATCGAAGATCACGTGAAAACGACTGAGTACTTCTCCGCCTAAAGACCCATTGCGGAATATTGCTCTTCCTGTCTTTAATGTATCCATATAACTATTCGGATCGGGAAAATTTGAAATCACACTTGGGATACGATAGTCTCCTACTTTAAGCCCCTTTATACGACCAATCTGCCCTGTTATAATCCCTCCGATTCCTCTTCCGATAATACTTTTAATACGAAGAGGTGGCACTTTGATTTTAGGATCGGAGTCGGGCTCTAACACCAGCCCGTGACTGGCACCACTATCAATCAATAGTTTCGCTTTTACTTTTGTGCTGTCATTCATCTCAACCTCAGTTACCATATATGGTTTGGTGTCCTGAATAGTAATAGGGACAGTTTTATACCGGGGACCTGGGCGATTGAATTTTTGCGGAGTCGACAGTGTCAACCGTTTATTTTCATAATCAATTTTTACAATAAAACGACTGAATAATTCATATCCTAAAATACCGTGCACATCAGCGCCCAGATAATTGCGGAGTTCCAGGTAGTCTTCTTCCAGTACTAACATCGCATGGCCTTCTCCATGAACTCCTGGAAGATCGAGAGACACATTGTTAGTAATGTAAGCATCTACTAATTTTTGACCACCAGGGCCAGCAATAGTATACTTTCTGGTGTAGGTAAGGTTTAAAATATCACTGAATGTTTTTTCGGTAAGAATAGATGTTCGCACTCCGGTATCCAGAATGAATTTCAAAGGAAGTTGCCCATTAAGAACTACAGGTACAACCACCAGATTGTTATGTATTTCAATAGGTATTTGCACCTTTCTTTTGCCATCGGCTAACTGAAAACCCAATAGCTGTGCGAAGGATAGCCAACGACAAGTGTTGAGGTGACTAATATTTTCGACATAACCACACTTGGTGCCGATTAAAACTATGTATTTTTTCTATAAAGAATAAATACTTAAAAAAGGTAAGTTACTGGTTACTTTTTTATTTCTGCAATACCCCAAGCATCGTGAGTAATTCCAGCAGGATTAGCAGCAATTGACTCAGTTTTTCTCCACAAAACCTTCATTAATCATTTTTTCCATTTGTAGAATCAATGATCACAGCAACTGGTATATGAACTGATTGATTGCGAAATCAAATTCAACTGTCGCCAGGTGAGAATCTCGGCAAAGTTCATCCATGGTGCCCCAGCCCCTGGGGAGAGCATGAATGCATTCGATAAATCAGCCATCCTTTTTGGTGCGCTCGTGCATGCTGGTCACGATTTCCAACTGAGTAAGATGCTGGATGCGCTACCTCTGCTTCACCAGAAAGTCAGGGATAACGCCTTATTACTTTGCCATTATGTTTGTAGCTCATCAGCCATTATGCCCATCAGGCCAACATTCCCGCCATCGTACACGAGGGTGACGTTGGCTTTCGCAAATAAGGAAGCTAGTTGTTTAGTTGCGTCTGAGTATACCGGATTAACTCCTGAACTGGAGCCGCAGAAGACGCAAATATTCATAGGAGTAAAAAAGCGGCTTAGTGCTTAAGGTCGTGCTCGTTATCACTCACCATCTTATTGGGGAAAATCCATGGCGAAATACCAGCCAACAGGAAAAGAGCAGCGATAACAATAATTACGATCATTTGAAATGAATTTAGAACAACAAAATAACGGCTACACGATTAGATTTTCAACCCTCCGGCAAAAAAAGATTGGCCTAAATCCGTTTTATTTTGAATTTGTTTTATCCTACTTTGGACGGGCTTTGAACAAACCATAATGAAAAAGTTTCTAATTATAGCTGGGATTGTAGTCGCAGTAATGCTTGGCTTTCGTACTTTCTACATGAACTATACGAAGTCTGCCAGCCCGGAATCAAATGTGGAGTTCAAAGAGGGAGATCTGGTAATCAAGGTTTTTTATAATAGCCCATCAAAAAAAGGACGTGTCATTTTTGGAGGCCTGGTGCCTTATGACACCGTTTGGAGAACGGGAGCCAACGAAGCCACTATTTTCGAAACGAACAAAGACCTTTCTATACAGGGCAAAGTATTGAAGGCTGGTAAATACACACTTTGGACAACTCCAGGAAAAGAATCCTGGCAAATCATTTTCAATTCAGAATTCGGACAATGGGGAATTGATTTTAACGGAGCTGCCAACCGCGATGCTAAAAATGATGTACTCACGGCTCAGGTTCCAAGTCTGAATCAAGATAAGGAAATTGAAAAATTCACGATTTCAGTAGAGAAGACCGATGAAGATATTCTTTTAATTCTGTTGTGGGATAAAACAGTAGTAACCCTTCCAATGACTACTTCGCGGTAATTTTTACCACTGTTTTTTTGTTTTCAGGCAACGCAGCTATCGCATGATGGCTGAGACTGAGATTTTTTGCCGGAATGCCCTGACTGACCAGATAATTCACTACTTCCAATGATTGATGTGGTGTGCGATCGTTATGAAACATTTTCTTTACGATCAAAGAATCGCGGGTAAGTGTTTTGTTGAAATCAACAGAGGTTGAATCCTTTACTAAATAAGAAACAGGAATCCGGGTTGTATCGGCATATGATTCTGTCAGGTCTGCTTCAGTCTGAACAGAATCCTGACGATAGCCATATAAAGTAATATCTATGTTGAATTGAAATGACGGATTACCTTTTACCATGCGCACTACTCTTCTCAACTCCTGCGAGGAACCGGGAGTAAGCTCGAATGAATTAGGTTTAAAGGAAATACCTGCCAACTCGATCTCGTCACCCGAAGCAACAGGTTTTAATGCAGCGGATACTTTTTCAATCTGTGGGAATTTATCAACTGTTAAATCAAATTCTTTTGAATAAAAAGTATAGTTGTCTTGCTCAGGTTCGATGGAAAGATCATACTTATTTCCCTCATTAAGATAGAGAATGAATGATCCGGAGGCAGTAGGCCTTCCGTTAAAAAATTTTGATTGATCTTTTACATTAACAACGGAAATGTAGGTAGTAGCCGGGGCCGCTGTTCCATCTACTTTCATGGTTGCTTTTGGTTTTAGGGCAGCAGGAAAAATGATTTCCACGATTTCACTTTTGCGTTGACCTGGAGCGTCTTTCATTAGGTAACGACCCAATGACGTAGCACTTACAAACTGATCGTTATTAGCAGTGTTTACAAAATCCAAGGCAACAGGTGCTGACCAACCTGATCCATTCCAGCGGGTCATATATAAGTCCATGCCTCCTTTGTTTCCTGGCAGTTTATCAGACGAGAAAATCAGGGTTTCTCCATCGCCCATGATGCGTGGAGTTTGTGAATTCCCGGTATTTACCGAAGCAGGTAATTCAATTGGCTCATCCCACTGTCCGTTGGGTTTCTTTCGTGAAACCATCAGCTTGCAATTTTCCGCTTTGTCAAAAGTCATTTTCTCACACCTCATGAAATAAACTGCTGATCCATCGGCTGAAAAAGTTGGACTTCCTTCGTTCCCCTTCGAGTTGAGGGGCAAGCCTAAGTTGGTGAGCTCGCTCCAAAAATTTCCTTTTTGTTCTACTTTATAAATATCAAATCCTCCCAATCCCCCTGCTCTGGAATTCGATAAGTAAATCGTTTTGCCATCCGGGCTAAGCGTATATCCTTTTAAATAATTTAGTCCGTTGTTTATTGTTTTGGGTAGCATAACAGGATCTTTCCAGTTTACCCCATCAATGCGGGTGGTGTGATACATCACAATCTTGTCATCATCCGCATAATCAGAAAGAAACAACAATGTATTTCCGTCAAGGTTAGTAAAAGGACCAGTCACGTTAATGGTTGGGTGGTTGATGTTGGCGGGCAGTTTCCTGATCTGAGCCTGGCCCAACGAACGCGTAGATAGGCCACCCAATAAACTCAACAAGACAAGTGTTTGTATTTTCATAAACGTTTCTGACTTCAAACCGAAATTAGACAAATTTACTTGCAATCGGGTGCTGCAAAATATTGGCCAGACCAAGCCAATCTTTTTGCTTTTGGTCGTAATTTTTAATCGATAAGTTATTAGTTTGCAACAATGATTCAGGTAATACCCTCCATAGCGATACGAAAAGGCAAGGTGGTGAAGATGCGTAAAGGCGATCCCACTAGTGAAAAGGCATATGATGAAAATCCGCTCGACCTGGCGAAGCGTTTTGAGGATCACGGTATTGAGGTGGTTCATTTGGTGGACCTGGATGGAGCCGAAAGCGGTAGCCCGAAGAATCTACACGTACTAGAGACCATAGCGGGCCATACGGATTTGAAAGTTGATTTCACAGGCGGGATAAGTAACGATGGAGATATCAGCAAAGCGTATGAATATGGGGCGGACTACATTACGGCTTCCAGTATTGCAGTGATCGATCCTGAATTATTTGCTTCCTGGATTATTTCATATGGCCGTGAAAAGATGACATTAGGTGCTGATGTCACAGACATTAACAGCAAGAAAATTGCTTTTCGTGGCTGGCAGTCGAAGTCCAATCTTACTCTTTTTGAACATCTGCAGTTTTTCTACGATCGTGGATTGAAGTATGTGAAGTCAACAGATATTTCCCGCGATGGTGTGTTGGAAGGACCTGCATTTTCTTTTTATGAAGAGATCGTAGCTCAGTTCCCCGAAATCAAAGTATTGGCTAGTGGAGGAGTAAGAGGTATCGATGACATTCAACGCCTTAACGACATTGGTATCTTTGCCGTTATTTTTGGTAAGGCGTACTATGAAGGCATTCTTAAACTAAAAGATCTGGAACGCTTTTTAGTAAAGACGTCATAATTGGTTACCCAACTCTTCATCTTCCTTCTTTAAACATTCCAAAAAATTGAATGATGCATCAAGCATACA
>JBGATZ010000197.1:0-8404 GCA_044228905.1 Cyclobacteriaceae bacterium
ATTCATACGTGACCATTTATCGCTTCGAACAGGTGTACACCGATCTGGTCTTTAAGATTAACGATTACTATATCGATGATATCGATTACCTCAATCGAAAGGTGGTGAGGGGCGACCACATCGATAAACTGACCACTAAAAACTTCCTGCTGGTGACAAGAGCCCAGCTGGCGGACGCAATTGAAGGTTATGAAGATGCCCTGAGACGAGCCGACATACTGAGGGAAAAGCTGAAGAGCGGTTTTTAACAATTTCTTATCAAAGCGACTGGCAGAACTCCACTTTGAATTGCCAGAACAATATTGTTGCTTTAGGTGTTAATTTTGTTTCCAAACCCAATTGAAATATGAAAACTTTGATTTTAACCTTTTTGGTCATTTTTATGAGCCCATTAGCATCACTTTACGATTTCAAAATCAATTCACTTGACGGCCAGACTATCGATTTTTCGAAATACAAAGGCAAAACCCTTTTGATTGTAAACGTGGCGTCTAAATGTGGATTCACTCCTCAGTATGCTGACCTGCAAAAATTACAGGACACGTACGGTTCTAAAGTGGTTATCCTCGGTTTCCCTGCGAACAACTTCAAAGGTCAGGAGCCTGGTACCAATGCAGAGATTGCTGAGTTCTGTCAGAAGAACTATGGTGTTACTTTCCAGATGTTCGAAAAAATTTCGGTGTTGGGTGCAGATCAGCATCCGCTTTATGCTTACCTGAAAGAAAAGACAGGTCAGGAGCCAAGCTGGAACTTCTGCAAGTACTTAGTAAAACCTGATGGCACTGTGAAGTTCTTCAACTCAAAGGTCAATCCGATGAGCAAAGAGATTCTGGATGAAATCTAAGATCTTGTACATCGCAGGAGGAATAATTGTAGTTATGGGATTATTAGGCACAGTGTCGGGTTTGTTTTCGAAGGAACCTTCCGGTTCCGTGGCAAATTCGATTTATGACTTCAAGATCAAAAGTCTCGATGGAAAAGAGATTGATTTCTCTCAATACAAAGGCAAGAAATTGCTGATCGTAAATACGGCTTCCAAATGTGGTAAGACACCGCAGTATGAAGGCCTTGAAAAACTGCATGAGCAATTCCGCAATCAGGTGACTTTGCTTGGCTTCCCTGCCAATAATTTTCTTTGGCAGGAACCAGGATCCAATGCAGAGATTGCCGAATTCTGCGAGCGCAATTACGGAGTGCAATTTCAGATGTTTGAAAAAGTTTCTGTGAAGGGAGGCGATCAACATCCGCTTTACCAATGGCTCCAATCTAAAACAGGCAAGAAACCGGATTGGAATTTTGCCAAATATCTGGTGAGTGAAGATGGCACTCAGGTCACTTTCTTTGACTCAGACGTTCAGCCATTGGATAAAAAGATTGTTGATCAGATAACACAATAAGTTACTATTAGGCGTCAGACCGCTATTTGCTGAAAAGCACAGCGGTCAGACACCTTTATTTGTATCCGAAGTTTAACGGGTACAAATGCTTCTATTAAATCATCGCCCTTCTTATTTTTGCACCATGCAAACAAAAGCGTGGATCTCCGCATTTCGCCTCCGCACATTACCGTTATCTCTTTCGTGTATCGGTATGGCAGGTTTTCTGGCAGCAGCAGCCAATAAGTTCAATGGAATGATTTTCTTTTTGTGCTGTCTCACCACCATCTTCTTGCAAGTGCTTTCCAACCTTGCTAACGATTATGGTGATTCAGTAAACGGGGCAGATCATGCCGGGCGTAAAGGACCGCAGCGTGCCGTACAATCGGGCGCGATTACGGCAGCACAAATGAAGAGTGCCATGATCCTTTTTGTTTTCTTATGTCTCGCCAGTGGTATTTCCTTGTTGCTGATTTCATTTGGATTGAACTGGAATGCACTGCTTTTCTTTTTTGTATTGGGATTGCTATCCATCGCTGCAGCCATTGCCTATACGGTTGGGAAGCGACCTTACGGTTATGCAGGCCTCGGTGATATCTCTGTGCTTTTATTTTTTGGATTGGTAGGCGTGTTAGGATCACTATATCTTTTCACGAAAGAAGTTTCATTGACTGATGTATTACCAGCGCTGAGCTGCGGAATGTTTTCGATTGCCGTATTGAACATCAACAACGTGAGGGATATTGAATCAGATCGGACGGCCGGAAAATTTTCGATTCCGGTTCGTATTGGAAAAAGCAATGCAGCAATCTATCACTGGGTTTTATTAATAGGAGGGATTACTGCCTCAGTGGTGTATGTGATTCTTCATTACCAATCACTCTGGCAGTTTTTGTTTTTATTAACTGCTCCACTTTTCATCCGCATCGGATTGGCGGTCTCACGAAAGCCATCTACGGAATTAGACCCTTATCTCAAGCAAATGGCTTTGTCTACGTTGTTGTTTGTAGTCCTTTTTGGAATTGGATTCTTGTTGGCTTGATTATTTAACAGAATGAGCTTCTAACACCTGCTTCAAATTAGCCGTAGGAACCACTCCCGATTGTCTCCATTTCACTTGCCCGTTTTGAAATAAGATTACATTATTCTTATCAATATCAATTTTGATAATGCGGACTTTATCTCCCACCTGACCTTTCACTTCTTCCAGTATAGGCTTCATCATTTTACAAGGACCGCACCATTCAGCATGAAAGTCGACTAAAGTTGGTGTGTCTGTATTGATTAATTCGGAGAACGATTGCTTTGCCATGATTTTCTTTTGTTTATGTCAGCCTGAATCTGTCTGTCAGCCTGAGCCTGTATAAGGCTATTTCAATTACTATTCATAGATAACCAAAATCGAAGTGATTCAGTTTCATTGTATCAAATTTTGATGCTAAGCCTGCAGGCTGGTGATTTTTCGCAATAACAGTTTTTTTTCGACCTGCGATTGAGTAAGGGAAATCGCTTCCTCAAAATGCTTCTTTGCCATTTCCTTGTTTCCTGTTTGAGCGTGCCATTCACCCAATGTTGCAGGGTAGAGGTAATAATTTTTTAAAATGACTTTGTCGCGGATCGATTCACTTTCCTTTAGCGCTTTCTCAGCTCCATGCACTTCTCCATAAACGATCAGCCGATTCAGAGCAATCAATGCATCGTTCTTTTTCTCATATAGCCAATCGTACAATTGCAGGATGGTTTTCCAATCGGTCTCTACATAGCTTTTTGCTTTGCAGTGTTCATGAGCAATAGCCGCCTGCATGTGGTAATGCGATACATGATCTCCCTGTGAGGCTTGTCTCATGTAAACTACCCCTTGCTGAATTAGTTCCTTGTTCCAGAGCCCGCGATTTTGTTCCCTTAAGGTGAGTAAATTTCCATCTTCATCCACGCGGCCATATAGTCGTGCAGCCTGAAAACAAAGCAATGCCAATAACGCCAGACTTTCCGGCTGATGCGTGATCGGATGATCCACAATCATTTTCCCCAATCGTAAAGATTCTTCCACCAGATCATCACGAATCAATGAGACATGCGAGGTAGAATTATATCCTTCATTAAAAATGAGATAGATCGCCACTAACACATTTTCTAATCGTTGCTTTAATTCTTCTCCTTCAGGAATAATAAAAGTAATCTTCTGTTCGCGAAATTGTTGCCTTGCGCGATATAATCTTTTGGTGATAGTTTCTTCGTTGGTTAAAAATGCTTTCGCTATTTCTGCTACACTAAAGCCACATAGGGTTTTTAGGATCAATGCCACCTGTGCTTCTTCGGCAATGGATGAATGACAACATACGAACATCATTCGCAATTGTTCATCCTCAATTTCATTTTCATTGACGAGCTGTCTGATTGTTTCACCGGCTGAATACTCCGATTTGAGAAGAGGAGACACTTCAGCCGCGAATTCTTTGTAATAACGTTCTCTTCGGATAATGTCCAATGCCTTGTTCCGAGCTGCCGTGAAAAGCCACGCAGTCGGATTATTAGGAATGCCATTGATCTTCCAGTTCTCATGCGCTTTGATCAATGTATCCTGCACGACATCTTCCGCCAATTCTAAATTATGAGGTCCGAATAGCCGAGTAAGCACAGATATAAGTTTGCCTGCTTCATGACGAAACAGATTATCAATCACAGGCTTTACACTTTCAGACATGCGTTAAAGATAATCAGGTTATCTCAATGAATTGGATAACCTGATTATTCTATTTAGAGAGCAGTTCAATCACTGATCTTCCTGATCGTAGTACGTAGCATCCTTCACAATCTTTCCACCCTTTACGGTTAAGATGCTGGTGATAGGCAATGAGAATTTTGCTCCATCGGGCATTGTTCCGGTAGAAATGAATTCCACAGTCACTTTATCTTCGGAAGGGTATAAGCCAACAATTTCATCATGAATATCAGGAAGGAACTGTTGCATCTCCGCATACTTGTTGACCAGAGCCGTTTTGGATTGAATCACATATTCTTTTCCGAAGGAAGGATCAAGAAATGATGCTGAATCAACGTAATGATCTGCCATTGCCTCCCAATCATGCTTGTTGAATGCATCAAACATGCTTCTTACAATGACCACATTATCCCCATCAGTGGATTCTGGTTTATTGCCTGAGCAACTCATCAGGAGACTCATCCCGATGAGTAAATAGATGATCGATCTCATGGAAGCGAAATTACATTCCGGGTACAGGCATGATCTCTCTCACTTCTACGCTAGCCGTTGGTGAAAAATACATAGGGCAGCCATCTGAAATTTTGATTGCCTCGTTCAGATCTTTTGCTTTCACAACGAGATAACCTCCAACCACGTCTTTAGCTTCGATGAATGGACCATCGGTGATCTTCATTCCAGGTCTTACTACTTTACCCTCAGGTAACAAAGGTTGGCCCCCAACCAGGTTTCCGTTCTCGGCAAGTTTTCCCATCCATTCATTCCAGCGTTTCATATCCTCTTCCATTTCTTTTGGCGACATGTTGACGTAAGCGATTTCGGCTTCTTTGGTGTTGCGGAAAATGTACATGAACTCTTTCATAGTGTTTAAATTTTTTGGTGTGATAAAAGTTTAATTACACTCCTATGACGAACCGCTTTCCACAATCCGGACAGGTTCATCTAAAATAATTTTAAAATTTGTTTAAGCATAAAAAAGGGCCCATTTAGAGCCCTTTTAATTGATTTTAATCTGTCACCCTGAGTTTATCGAACCCTGACATTTATTAATTATTTAGCTGAATACTTCTTCAATTTTTTAACTTCCTCTGCCGAAGCAGGTTTTAGACTCACTGCTGCTCCACCGCCCGCTGCCAGTTTTGTTTTCAAAACGGTTGCGTTAGTTACAATGAACTGCTCAATCTTGTACGACTTCGGATTGTCTTTCCAATGCGCATCGGTACCGTCAAAGTAAATAGTGGCTACGTAATTCTTCTTTGGTTCGAGGAAGTTTAACGAAGCAACTGATGTTCTTGCATTCTCATCAGTAATGGCACCTAAATACCATTCTTCTTTTCCTTTTGCTTTACGTGCCATGGTGATATAATCGCCAGGCTCTGCTTCAATGATTTTGGTGTCATCCCAATCCACAGCTACATCTTTGATGAATTGAAATGCATCCGGATAGCGATCATAGTTGTCCGGAAGATCTGCTGCCATTTGCAATGGGCTATACATCGTTACATACAAGGCCAACTGTTTAGCCAATGTAGTGTGTACCTGATTTTGGTTTGGAGTTGGACTCTTGATTGGTTTGATGTTATCATAATAACTCATCTTGATCTCGAAGATCCCCGGAGTGTAATCCATCGGTCCGCCCATTAATCGGGTGAACGGAAGAATGGTTTCATGGTCAGGAGGATTTCCAGTGCTCCACGCATTAAACTCCTGGCCACGACCTGCTTCGCTTGCCATCCAGTTTGGATAGGTGCGATGTAAGCCGGTTGGTCTCACAGGCTCGTGTGAGTCCAGCATAATTTTGTAGTCTGCTGTTTTCTGTGCGGTTCTTAAATAATGATTAACCATCCACTGGCCATCATGATGCTCACCACGTGGAATGATACGACCTACATAACCTGTCTTCACAGCATTGTATCCGTTATCAACCATAAATTGATAAGCAGCGTCTAATCTTCTATCGTAATTTGTTGCTGATGCAGAAGTCTCATGATGCATAATCAGCTTCACATTTTTAGAAGCAGCATAGCGTTGCAGTTCTTTCACATCGAAGTCAGGATAAGGAGTAACGAAGTCAAATACCTCTTCTTTCCAGTCACCGATCCAGTCTTCCCAACCAATATTCCAACCTTCAACCAACACGCCATCAAAGCCATGCTTCGCGGCAAAGTCGATATACTTTTTAGTGTTAGCCGTATTGGCCGAATGAATTCCATTTGGTTTGAGTTTGCTCCAATCCGTATTTTTTAACACCAGATTTTTTTCATTCGAATAATTCCAGGTACCCATGTTGGCATGCATTTCCCACCAGATCCCAATGTATTTTACTGGCTTAATCCAGCTTTCATCTTTCACTGCAGATGGTTCGTTCAGATTCAAAATAGTTTTGGATGAAAGAATATCTGCTGCGTTATCGCTTACAATCACCGTGCGCCAGGGTGTATTGAAAGGAGTTTGTAAATAGGCCTTATTACCCATTGCATCAGGCACAAGATGCGCCTTCATTCCAAAAGTAGATTTGTTCAGATCAAGAATCATTGCAGGATAATTGATCAGCGCAGCTTCGTGAATATTGATGTATAAACCATCAGCTGATTTCATCATCAGAGGAGTCTGCAACGCATCTTTGATCGGCCATTGTGCATCGATCACATCTCTGTTTTTTTCTGTATCCGCTCCGCTTAGTGAAGTAGTCTTGTATGAATACTCGTTGGTGTCATAGTCACCCGGAATCCAGAATGCCTTATGATCACCAGTCAGATTGAATTCTGTTTTTTCATCCTTCACAATGAAATGACCGAAGTTATCCTGTTTTGGAAATTCGTAACGAAATCCAAGACCATCATTGAATAAACGAAAGCGTAGAACGATATGACGATTAGTTTCTTTTTGCTCCAGAGTAATGGTCAGTTCTTTGTATTGATTTCGAATGGTTTTTACTTCTCCCCAGCCGGGATTCCAGCTGTTATCTATCATCGTACTATCTATTTTGGAAATAGTAAATCCCTGAATCAACGAAGGCTTACCGTTTAGCTCAACACCAAGCTTACTGGGTTTGATTACTGCCTTCTTATTAAACAGGAGTTGATATTGTGCTTCTCCGGCAGCTGTGAGCGAAAAAGTAAGGGTTTGCTTCTTGTTTGGAGAATGAATAGTCTGCGCGAAAGCCACAGAGCTAACAAAAAGCAAAATGAACAGAGTACGACAACGATTCATAGAGTTTATCAGGTTAAAATGAAGAGTCAATTGAATGGATATTGAATCCATCGATCAGGAATGAAAATCAGAATTTCATTGATCTATTCGATATGATCAGCGTGTTTAGGTTCGTTGATAAACAGATGAGTGGGGCGAAGGTAAATAATTTTTATTTCCTGTGCTACCGATTGTTTTGGCTTAAAATCAGATTTTAGATTGTATAAAAGCAGGGCAACTTACGCGCAGTTTGCTGGATAAATGGCCGTATTTTTGCCTTGTCCATTCCCTATGAAAACAGTAAAGATTCTATTTCCATTAATGCTGCTAACATTGCTGGCCGGAGCTCAAACAGCAAAAGACGTAAGGCAGATTGAGTTCTCGACTTCTACCCGGGGATCGTATAAACAGGTTATTTTTACTCCCCAGGAAATGATGGTCAGTGAAGAGAGCCGAATATCTTCAAAAGGAGAAGAGCGAACAAACCAAAAACTCAAATCTTCCGAATGGAAAAATTTATGTAGTACGCTGAAGGAAGTGTCAATAGCGGGAATTCCGGGATTGAAATCACCAACAATGAAACGGTCATTTGATGGCGCACGCACTTCTACCATTACTATTACCACAAAGGATGCTCAGACATTCTCCCATAGTTTTGACAATGAAGAGCCCAATGAACAGTTGAAAAAACTCATGGAAGCTATTTCTTCGTTGAGCTCCATAAAAAAAGAGTGATCCGGCCGGAATCACTCTTCGTAAAAATATGGTTTGATTTTTTTACTGTCTTAAAGTAGCGGTACCTGACCCCGTTCCCACCTGAATTTTATTCGTTCCGTTTCCCTTCACAACAGTTTTTTCAATAGTAGTATTTCCATAATCGCTGTTCTCTTCTGTTTTATCAAATTCAAAAGGAGCAACGATTTTACCGTGCTTCTTGCTGGCTTTCATTACAATTTCACCTTTCACTTCGTTGCCGTTGAAATTCAGTTCCGCATCTCCTGATCCGCTGTTCACTGACAGATCATACTTGGGTGTAGCAGCCAGCACAACTTCAGCACTACCTGAGCCGGTATTGAAGCGACTGGATCCTTCTATAATAACGTTTCTGCCGGTC
>JBGATZ010000198.1:0-8913 GCA_044228905.1 Cyclobacteriaceae bacterium
TTTCTTATCGAGAATGTAGCCACTGTAGATAGTACGTTCTTAGACATCTTCGACTACGAATTGCTTCATGGAGACAGAGCCACTGCACTGGATGAGCCCAATGCGATCCTTTTGACAGAAGAAACTGCTTTAAAATTTTTCAAAGGGACAACGGAAGCACTTGGTAATACACTTACTCTCCGCGATAAGGAATTTAAAGTGACCGGTATCCTTAAAAAAGTTCCTGAGAACTCACATCTTCAATTCAGTGCATTGTTGTCGATGGCCACGGTAACACGGCCTCAACCTGAGTTTAATAATCGTTGGGGAAGCAATTTCTTAAATACCTACCTCGTACTTCAACCTAATGTGAACGTAAAGACACTGGAATAAAAGTTCCCCGCTTTTCTGAGAAAGCACATGGATGATCCGGATATCAACAAGGTTTATGTTCTTTTTCTTCAGCAACTCAGCCAGGTACATTTGGGCAGCACCGATGTGGAACATGACTACAACAACTACAGAAAGTTCAACGGAGAATATCTGGATGTATTTACTATTATTGGATTGTTCATTATTGTAATTGCCAGCGTAAACTTTATGAATCTCACCACCGCGCGGGCTTCACATCGCTGGAAAGAGATTGGTGTACGTAAATCAATTGGCGCGAAGAAAACTCAATTATTTTCTCAATTCATTTTTGAATCCATTGTATTGGCTCTGTGTGCTTTGATTCTGGCAATCCTACTCGATGTTCTGTTTCTTCCTATCCTGAACAATCTGATCGGACGCCAGCTTTCCCTCCTGGTCTTTTTTCAGAATGGGTTAAATATTTTACTTGCTTTTACCGTCACTATTGGTCTTGGACTTCTCAGTGGAATATATCCTTCTTTCTATATGACATCATTTAACATGTCCCGTGTGCTAAAGGGCGGAATAAAGACAGAAGGCAAGTCTGTTTTCAGAAGCAGCCTCGTAGTCATTCAGTTTGGATTAGCGCTGGCGATGATCGTGAGCACATTCATCGTGGTTCAACAACTGTCTTATATGAAAAATAAAGACATCGGATTTGACAAAAGTCAGATGATGCTCATCGACATGAACGATGAAGTGAACAAGAAGTTCGAAACACTTAAAATCGAATTACAGAAAAATCAGTATGTGCAGGGTGTGACTGCATCCGGCCAGCGACTTGGAAACAATTTCCATCAATGGGGATTTAAAGTGAAAGCAGATACCGGTATTGTGGATATGACCCCCAGCAACGTAAACGTGGATTACGATTACCTGAAAGTGTATGGGATCAAACTCAAGGAGGGCCGTGGGTTCGACAAAGACCGTGAGCGGGATAAAGGGTTTGCTTTCATTGTGAATGAATCACTTGCCAAAGATTTACAAGTAAAGGAAGTAATCGGAACTCAGGCGGGGCACGGCTGGTATCACCAGGATTCATTGGGAACCATTATTGGCGTTGCTGAAGATTTTAATTTCAATTCGCTTCATCACAAGATCAATACACTAAGCATGGTGGTTCACCCGGACTGGGGTTACGATGAATTATCTGTAAAGATTAATGCGGAGAACGCTGAAGCAGCAATTGCCGCAGTGAAGAATATCTGGGACCAGCAAATCACATCCTTCCCCTTCACCTATACATTCCTCGACCAGCATTTCGATAACCTGTATCGCTCTGATCAGCAAATGACCGCTGTAGTAACCATTATGGCCACACTCGCCATTCTGATTTCATGTATGGGGCTTTTCGGACTGGTCGCCATTACAACTGAACGAAAAACCAAAGAGATTGGCATTCGTAAAGCCTTGGGAGCAACAGAAGCTCAGATCACTGTGTTGTTATCGAAAAACTTCACGCTGCTGATTGCTCTTTCCTTTGTGATTGTAAGCCCTGTCACCTATCTATTGCTATCAAAATGGCTGCAAAGCTTTGCCTACCGGGTCGAGATCAATCCTCTTTTATTCTTGCTTGGAGGATTGCTTGCTTTATTTATCGCTCTGGCAACAATCTGCTATCATACAATACGATCAGCGCGAGCGAATCCGGTGAAAGCTTTGAGATATGAGTAATCGTGATGCTGGATTCCTGATGCTCTCTTCGAGAATCAGGAATCCAGATCTGTTTTATTCTATCACCAGTTTCTTTCCTGCTCCGGAAACAGATGATACGTTGAAGAATCCAACAGCCGCCTTTCCGTTTGGATTCACGTTATTAATATTGGTTGACACATTGGCCAAAGGTGAAGCAAACAATTCGCCAAATCCACCCGGGCGATCCGTTTCTGCAACCACTTGTGTGAGATAATTGAATGAGCTTTCCGTTATAGAATTGATTTCGACATAAATGGAGTCACCCGGATCATAAGGAGAAAGCGCCTGATCATCATCATCTTGTTCAAAGGGATTGATCGCGTATCGGATGGGTGGAAAAAACTGCAAACCATCAAAATTGGCAGCCTTTGAAAAACCCGCATCATACGCAAGATTGATTTCGCCAGGTTTATTCAATAACACTCCGTTCTTGGTGGTTCTGATCCAATACGTATCCCCTGCGCCATCCGGATCTTTGGCCCAGAATTCAGCGATATAAGATTCCGGCTGAAATGAATTTTTCTCTTCAAATGTAAACGTAATGCTATCTATTGCAGGCACACGTCCCATTCGTGAAACGGCTTCATATACTTCTCCCTGAGAAGCGATCTGTAAGCGAAACTCATCGCCAGGCACACCTATCAATTCCGAAGCGTTTGCGGGAGTCCATACATAATCTCCATTCGTTGTCTGGTTAAATAAGTAGACTTTCCCCGAAGTGCGGTTCTCTACGGTTACCGATGCTCCGGAAATAGCAGGAGGCAACGCATTGTCGAAATACGACTGCGTGTACATGACCTTGATTACCTGTGGTCCTGGTTTATTGTTAATCCATGCATCTACCGCAACCAGGCTTTCTGCTTTCTTCAATCGTGGATCTATTTCTGTTTCACAGGAAGTAAAAAGAAAAAGAGCAGAAGCAAATAATGATGATATATAAAGTATTCTTTTCATAACTGTTCTAATCAAAATTTGAAGTTGTAAGAAATAGCCGGAATGACTGTTCCGATGATGGACAGCTGAGTAGCTTGTGAATCCAGCGGCTGCCCGCTACCTACACGGGTATCTGATTGGGAGAAATAAATCGAGAATGGATTCTTGCGTGCGTACACATTATAAAATGACAATACCCAATAGTCACGATTCTTACGCGGCTTACCATGACGGAATTCTTTTCCATCGAGGCGAAACGAAATATCAAGACGATGATAGTCCGGAATATTAAGGTTATTTCTTGATCCATCCACGTTGTACGGAATCAGAATTCCCTGCATCACGTAGCGCGAAGTGGGAAAGTTGGTTGGGGTACCTGATGAATAAACAAAATTACCCGAGACAGAGAAACGCTTCGTGATATCATAAAATGCAGCAATCTTCAAATTGTGTGTTTGATTGTAGCGTGTCGGATACCAATCATCGCGATTGATTCCGTCTACTTTCAGTTCAGTGCGTCCCAGGGTATAGCTAATCCATCCATTCAGCCGACCTGTTTTCTTTTGCGCATACAATTCCAATCCATAAGCACGTCCTTTACCTGAAAGTAAATCACCTTCCAGGTATTGATTGATCAACAAGTCAGCCCCGTCAATGTAATCAATCTGATTTTGCGTGGTACGATAATAAACCTCTGCAGACAATTCATATTCGCTCTTGCCTTGCAATGATTTGAAATAACCAAACGTGTATTGATCGCCCAGCTCCGGCTTGATATTATTACTGCTTGGTGTCCATACATCCAATGGGTTAGATGCCGTGGTGTTGGAGATCAGGTGAAGATACTGTACCATTCGATTATAACTTCCTTTTACCGAACTACTCTCTGTAAGCTGGGCTTTAAATGAAAGACGTGGTTGAAGATTGTTATAGGAAGACATTACCTCTCCTTTCTTGTAATCCTTCTCTCCGATCACTGTTCTGCGAACTCCCCTGGTCGTATCATTGTAAGTGTATTGCTTTCCAGCACCATAACTGGCGAACTGAGAGAAACGCAAACCATAGTCGATTGTAAATACGGAACCTAATTTCTGAGTGCTGTTCGCATACAAGGACGTTTCAAGATTGTACTTTTTGTCAAGACTGGTGTCTATCAGATCGCCATTGCTGACTCCTTTTGCAATCGCAGGTTCAAACCAATAGTAAATTGCTTCCCCTCCAAAGTTGATTTCTGTATTGGCGTTAACAAAATAACTGAAGTCAGGCTTGAAGATAAAATTGGATATAGAAGACTTCCAGCTGAATTTATTCTTATCATCGTCACCGAATGCGAGTTTATAATCGTACTTGCTATACAAGCCGGTTACGTTCATAAACAACTTGTCGTTATACAGGTGATTCCATCTTAACGTTCCTGTTCTGTTTCCCCAGCTAAAACCTTGTTGTTTATCAAACATAAATACGTCTCTTCCAAAGTAGCCTGACGCGTACAACCTGTCATTTTTGGAAATGTTGTAATTCGTTTTCAATGTAACATCATAAAAATTCAATGCACCACCGTCTTGTAATAGTTCTACAAAAGGACGGGCAAGTACATCTGCATATGAACGTCTGCCGGCAATGATGAAGGAAGCCTTATCTTTTACAATAGGTGCTTCAATGGCCAACCTACTGAATACCGTTCCGATTCCTCCATTCACTTCAAGTTCTTTACTATTACCCTCCTTCATACGCACATCCAGAATCGATGCCAGACGACCACCATAGCGGGCCGGGATTGCGCCCTTATAAAGTTTGGTATCTTTCACAGCATCAGGATTGAATACCGAGAAGAACCCAAATAAATGTGAGGAGTTATACACCGGAGCTTCATCCAGCAATACCAGATTCTGACCTACGCCTCCACCTCGCACATTGAAGCCTGACGCACCCTCTCCAACTGTACTCACGCCTGGTAACAACTGAATACTTCGAAGCACATCTGCTTCTCCCATGAAAGCCGGGATCTTCAAAATAGTTTTGATACCAAGACTAACCGTGCTCATCTCCGGGTTTGTTGCATTGGCTTGTTCCAGTTCGCCCGTTACGACTACTTCCTCCAATTGTTCTCCCTCTCCTTCCAACTCAATATCTACAGGCGTATTCTTATCCAGATTGAATGTTTTAACTGATGATTTGTATCCGAGGTAACTGTATTGAAGATTGTATGTTCCCGCAGGGAGCGTAATAGAGTAAAAGCCATACTCATTAGTAGTTGCGCCATTTTTAATTTCCCTCACGAAAACGGTTGCACCTATCAGTGCTTCACCATTCGCTACGTCTTTAATATAGCCGCTTATTGTAAATTTTTGCTGAGCAATCGTAAAACCAGGGAGTAAGACAAGGAGGAGTCGCAGTAGAAGTAATCTCATGTTGTTTTGATGAATTCAATAGCTATAGACGAAACATTTGGTATTTGGTTACCTTTGCGTCATAAGAAACACCAATTATCTTGTCTTGTTTAAATAAAGACGCAACCAAAAGACACTTTAGTGGTGCTTTACCCCTATTTCACAAGAAAAATAAATGATAAATTAATTGATCTATATCAACAGTATAGATCGTACGTCCGATAGACGGTCATGTATGGTGTAATGATCCTGCTGATCATTATCTACGTGATTTATATGGTGATCGCAGCTGATCTTAAAGAATCTCTTTACATTGTCTCGATTTTACCTGACAGTTCATCCGTAGGCAAATCGTTAACATCTTTTCCAAACGGATCTTCATTTCTTCCGCAATCAGTTCCACACTCAGGATCACAAAGAAACAAGGATAACAATCGGAATGGTCATGTATTCAGTCTGCGTCACAAATCCCAATGGAAGTGTGATGATGTAGATAAAAATAAACTTCTTGATGTACATGGAGTATGAATATGGAATGGGTGTATTCTTAATACGCTCACAGGCACCGAGTATATCAGAAAATTCCTTGAGTTCCCTATCCAGTATAATCAGTTGATCTCCGGTTAACTTTTGTTTCTTATACAGTTCATTGATCTTTTCATACATCATAGACGAAAGGCGATTCGAATATGCCTGGCGCTCTGGATTTTATTTACAAAATCATCCCCGGTAATTTCCAGATCGTTGATCTTTACCCCCTGCCTTAAATGCTCACGGGTAGCGATCACAAAGTTGGGAATCATACTAATAAACCAGGCTCTGTTCTCTTTATCCTCTTTGTCCAGAAAAGCATTCATCTTGTGTGCAAGATTACGGGTATTGTTCACCATGCTGCCCCAGAGTTTTCTACCCTCCCACCAGCGGTCATAAGCGGAATTAGTTCTGAATACAAGAAACAACCCGAGCACAATCCCCAGCAATTGGTGCATGGCTATGGTACTGTGAAAATCCTTTTCGTGTAATTTAAAAACGGTAAGAACCAGATAGCAAACCAGAAAGGAATACAGCGCCATAAATACCATCACGGGTTGCAGGGTTCGCATCACGTGGCGGCTATAGGTATGAGTAATCAGGGAAAACCAGGCCTTGGGGTTGTAGTCAATCATAACTTTGAATTCAACCCCGAATAAACCTAATCGAACAAGAATTTCCAAAGTGAACCTCCGGAATCCGGTTATTCAGACGTCCCCTGACTTTAAACCAAAATATCTTTAAATAATTTGCGTTCAATAGTCACTTATCGTTTACTTGGCTGCCAAATCTGACTTATGCGTTTTTCTGTAAAAATTTCTCTGCTGGTTCTTATCCTTCTTACTTCCGGATTCTCTTCTTTTGCCCAGGAATACCTGGTTACGAATAAAGCCGATACTATCCGGGGTCAGGTAAAAATTTTGAATTTCGGATCTATTGATCAGGCCCAGGTCATCGTAGACAAAAAGAAAACGACCTATGTGGCTACTGAAATCAGAACACTATATATAGACGGAGAATTTTATAAACCCATGAAGCAATTTAATTTCATCCGCTTCATGAAAGTGCTGAAGACCGGCTATTTAAGTCTTTACGCTTTTCGCCCTGAAAATATGATGACTTATGACGGACGTTTTCTGGCGAAGATTGATGGGCAGTCGATGGAAGTGCCAAATATTGGATTCAAAAAAATATTAAGTAAGTTTTTAATGGATTGTGACATTGTTGTTGCGCGAATTCAGTCTGGTGAGTACGGGCGAGGTGATATCGACACAATCATTGACACGTACAATGCATGCATTACTAACAAAACCAGTGCATCTTTCACACGCAAGGCAGAAGTAACCGAAACGAAGCCTGCCGACAGCAATAAACTACAAGCTGTAAAAAACCTTCAGAGCAAAGTAGAAAGTGCTGAAATGTTTGCCGGCAAAAAAGATGTCACTGATCTGCTTGTCGACATTGCTGATAAAGTATCCAAACAGCAGTCTGTTCCCAATTATCAGCTGGAGGCACTCAAAGGATATCTGAAAGACAATACGCAGACAAAAGAAGAATTAGACAATTTACTCGCTGCGCTTGGCGCCAATTAAGAGCCAAAGTTAGTTGCTGTCTTTTCATTAAATTTGAAAAAAAATTCGCATGTCTGTATTTCAGGTTGATCCCGATATCTCGAAAGCTGTTACCCTAAACACTGATTTCTACTTAAAGCAAGAGTATTTCGAACAAGCTAAAGAAAAAATCTTTGCGCGCAGCTGGCAATTTGCGGGAGATACCGACCAGGTAAAAGACCCCGGCTGGATTACTCCGGTACATCTGTTGGAGGAGTACATGAATGAACCCTTAATTCTTTCCAAAGACAACAGCAATAAAATACATTGCCTCTCCAATGTCTGTACGCATCGCGGCAATCTCATTGTCGAGTTTCCTTGCAAGCTGAGAGACATTCGCTGCAAATACCACGGCCGAAGATTTCAGCTAGACGGTAAGTTTCTTTCCATGCCTGAGTTTAAGGAAGTGAAAGACTTTCCCACGGCAGCAGACAACCTTACGGCACTTCCGCTTTTCCAATTTGGCAAGTGGTTGTTTACTTCACTAAATCCATCGCATTCTGCAGAAGCAGCTTTTAAGGATATGATTGATCGTGTAGGCTGGATGCCTTTCGATCAGTTCGTATTCCGCCCTGATCTTTCCCGTGACTATATTGTGAACGCCAACTGGGCATTGTACTGTGAGAATTACCTCGAAGGCTTTCACATTCCTTTTGTACATGCAGGACTGAATTCTGTAATCGACTATGGTAATTACACGGTAGAACTATTTCGCTACTCAAGCCTTCAACTCGGAATTGCCAAAGACGCAGATCAGACATTTGATATACCTGAAGGCGCACCGTATCACGGAAAAAAAATTGCCAGTTATTATTTCTGGGTGTTTCCTAATCTTATGTTCAATTTTTATCCCTGGGGTCTTTCTTTGAATGTGATTAGCCCGATCAAATAAACATAAGACGAAAGTGAAGTTCCTTTCTTATGTGTGGGATGAAAGTAAGCTTCGCCAGGGTGCCGGTGCTGACCTGCACAGTGTTGAACTGGAAGACGAAGATGTTGTTCAGAACGTACAGAAAGGGATTCGTTCACGTTTTTATAAACACGGCCGTTATTCAGTTACCCGGGAGATGGGCACACATCATTTCCATCAACTGGTAGCCGAGTTTATGAATCAATGAAACGGATTTAGAAATCCGTTTTTGACTCCGACTTTGATTCTTCTTTTTTTACTTCAGGGCAAGCAATTTTCCATTCTTTGGAAAGGCCTAGTTCACCAGAGTTTACACCTTTAATCACATCCTCCTTCTTGCGCTTACACCCGATGTCACGATAGTGATGTGGTATCCCACCAATTTTAAAATTATAATAGCAGCTATTGGTTGCCTTATGGTTTTTCACGCAAACAAATTCAGCTTCTTCTTGTG
>JBGATZ010000199.1:0-8345 GCA_044228905.1 Cyclobacteriaceae bacterium
GATCCGTCTTCAGCAAAGTTTGAAGACAGCAACGGATCAGTACAATGCGGGACTTACTGATAAAACGGATTATAAAAGAGCAACTATTGCATTGAGTAATACCATGGCAGTGCTGAACAGCAATAAAGAACTCCTGAAGTATAAAGAGCAGTATCTTAAGTCGTTGATGGGATACCCAGTCAATGGCAAGCTGGATATTGTTTATGACACTCTTCAGATGGAGAGAGAAATAGCAATGGATACATTGAGTCATGTTGACGTTACCGAGAGAATCGAGTATAAATTATAACAGACACAGCGCTCTTTGCAGGAGGCAAATGTGAAATATCAGAAGTGGAGTTATCTGCCTTCATTGAACGCGTACTATTATAACATCAGCTATTTCTTCAATAATAATTTTGGACAACTGTATGATACACGTTACCCTAACTCTTATGTGGGTGGCACGTTAACCTGGCCCATTTTTCAGGGAGGAAAGCGAAGTGCTAATATTAAAGTTCAGGAGGTTACTTTAAAACGTCTCGATTGGGATATCACCAATTTGAAAAATACAGTGAACTCGCAATATGCATTGGCATTGTCCACATACAAATCCAGCCTGGTCAACTATAACACGCTGAAGCAGAATATGGAGTTAGCGAAGGAAGTTTATGATGTGATTCAATTGCAATATAAAAGCGGAGTGAAAACATACCTGGAGGTAATTACTTCAGAGACAGATTTGCGCAACGCTCGTATCAACTATTTCAACTCACTTTATGCGGTACTTGCCAGCAAAATAGATCTTCAAAAAGCGTTAGGACAAATTACTTTTCAATAGAAACCCACCAGCAATATCAAAACGAATATGACATCAAGAGCAATACTAAATTATATTGGAGCAAGTTTCCTCCTTTTGTTGGCAGCCTGTGGAAATAAAGGGCAACAAGGAATGCCTACACCACCTCCGGTGAATGTGACTGTACAACAAGTAGCTACATCAGGCGCACCTTACTATGACGAATACCCGGCTATTATTAAAGGATTGAATGAAGTAGAGCTTCGCCCACAAGTGAACGGATACATTACCGCTATTCATTTCACAGAAGGTGAACAAGTAAGAAAAGGAGAGAAGCTTTACTCTATTGATCAGCAGCAGTATGAAGCGAACTATCAGCAAGCTTTGGCTAATGTACAGGTTTATGAAGCCAACCTGGTGAAGGCGAAGAAAGATGTGGAACGTTACCGCCAGCTGGACAAAGCAGATGCGATTGCCAAACAACAGGTAGATAATGCCGAGGCTATTTATGCTTCAGCGGTTCAGCAACTAGAAGCCGCAAAGGCAACCGTACGTGCAGTACAAACCAGTGTACGTTACACAACGATCACGGCTCCTTTCGATGGTACGATTGGGATTTCATTGGTGCGTTTAGGTGCTGCAGTTTCAGCAGGACAAACTATCCTCAATACCATTTCATCTGATGATCCAATCGCAGCTGACATTACTGTGGATCAGAGAGAAATTCTGCGCTTCAATAAGTTGCAAGCAGCGGGTGTAAAACCTAAGGATTCAACTTTCACTTTGTCAATAGGCGGTGAAGTTTATCAGCACGCGGGTAAGATCAGCGTCATTGACAGAGGCGTTGACCCTCAGACTGGATCAATCAAGATGCGTTTGTCATTCCCTAACCCCGGACATGTACTTCGTTCTGGTATGAGTGCCAAGCTCAGAGTATTGGCCAATACAGGTGATAAGGCAATGATTATTCCTTACAAGGCAGTGACTGAACAATTGGGTGAGTTCTTTGTATACGCAGTAGGAGACAGCAATAAGGTTACCCAACGCAGAGTGCATTTAGGTAAACAATTGCAACGCAATGTGGTGATCCAATCCGGATTGACTGAAGGCGAGACCATTGTAGTAGAAGGCGTTCAGAATTTAAGGGAAGGTTCGGTGATTAATGTTGCTAAACCAGAAGAGAAAAAATAAGTGATTCTATTTACTTCGATTGAAAGAAAATGATAGCAGATGTATTTATAAAAAGACCAGTCACCTCCATTGTTATTTCAGTGGTGATTGTGCTGGTAGGATTAATTGCGATGAGCACACTGCCTATTTCGCAATATCCTGATATTACTCCACCAACCGTACAAATTACAGGTAACTACACGGGTGCCGATGCGCAGACAGTTGAACAGACAACTACCACTGCCATTGAGACACAAGTGAACGGTGTGCCTGGTATGTCGTACATGACCAGTAACAGTACAGGGAGCGGGCAAAGCAGTATTACAGTAACGTTCGATATTGGTACTAACATTGATATCTCCACACTCGATGTGCAGAACAGGGCGAGTGTGGCTGAGCCAACTCTGCCTGAATTGGTAAGAAGACTGGGTTTGACGGTGCGTAAACGTAATCCGGCCATCTTTATGGCGTTGGCTGTGTACTCTCCTAATGGAACACACGAGTCAACATTCATTGGTAACTATGCCAACATCTACATGAAAGATGCTTTGCAACGTGTGAAGGGTGTAGGTGATATTCTTTCGTTAGGAGATGACTTTGGTATGCGGATCTGGTTGAATCCGGAGAAGCTGGCGAGTTTAAACATGACTCCTGCGGAAGTGAATGCAGCGTTGGCTGAACAGAACATTCAGATTGCGGCAGGTACTGTTGGTGGAAATCCACAACCTAATGTTCAGGCATTTGAATACAATGTGTTGACCAATAGCCGTATCAACAAGAAAGAAGATTTTGAAAATATCGTGGTAAGAACCAATCCGCAACAAGGTAATTTGATTTATCTGAAAGATGTGGCACGTGTTGAATTAGCGAAATTCAATTATGGTAACAACCCGATGGTGAATGGAAAGAAAGCAGCGTTCATGTTGTTATATCTGGCTCCGGGAGCTAATGCATTGGATACCTATGACGGTGTAACGAAGACGTTGACGGAGATGAGAAAGACATTTCCAAAGGACATTGATTTCGTTGTCCCCGTGGAGACTTCAACAGTAGTGAAGGTATCTATTGAAGAAGTGGTAGAAACATTGGTAGAGGCATTGATACTGGTTGTGCTAGTGGTATTCTTATTCCTGCAAAACTGGAGAGCTACGTTGATTCCGGTATTGGCGATCCCTGTATCATTGATTGGTACATTTATCTTCTTTATTCCGTTTGGGTTTACAATCAATACACTCACACTCTTCGCGTTCGTATTGGCTATTGGTATTGTGGTGGATGATGCGATTGTGGTAGTGGAAGCAATTCAGCATTATATTGATCATGAAAAGCTTTCTCCGAAGGATGCAACGATCAAAGCGATGAAAGATATCTCTGCTCCGGTTATTGCCATTGCGTTGATTCTGTTTGCCGTGTTCGTTCCAGTTGGATTCGTTCCTGGTATTGTTGGTAAACTCTATCAGCAGTTTGCTATTACCATTGCGGTGTCAGTATTGATCTCTGCATTCGTGGCGCTTTCACTAACACCGGCATTGAGTATGCTGCTATTAAAACCTTCTAAGGAAGAATCTGAAAAGAATTTCCTGGATCGTTTCTTCGACAAATTCAATGGCTGGTTCGGAAGAGTAACGCATCGCTATACGAATGGAGTGAGTAAATGGATTAAACACTCACGTTATGTGGTGGTGATGATGATTTGTTTATTTGTTGGTCTGTTCCTCTTGTTTAAGAATAAACCAACCGGATTCATTCCTACCGAAGATGAGAAACGTGTATTGGTAACGTATGAAATGGCGGAAGGAACCTCTACTACCCGCAGTATCGAGATGATGAAAGAAATTCAAAAACGGATTCAGGATCTGCATGCCGTAAATGTAGCGGGTGGACTTGCTGGATTGAATATTCTGACATTCTCCAACAAATCAAATGTAGGAACTGTGTTTGTGAATCTGAAGAACTGGGCTGACCGTGACCTGGAAACAGAAAGCGTTCCGAAAGTGATCGAAGAAATTCAAAAAAGAACTGCTGATATTAAAGAAGCGAGGATCAGAGCGGTTTCTCCTCCGGCTATCCCGGGTTTAGGTCAGTCGTCAGGATTTACTTTTGAACTGGAACAAACTACCAGTCCTGATGATATCAAACAGTTTGAAGCAACACTTCGCAAATTTTTAGGCGCAGCGAACCAACGCCCTGAGATTGCCGCAGCGTTCTCGTTCTTTACTGCACGAACCCCGAGTTATAAAGTGGACGTGGATAAAGAGAAGGCCAAGAAGTTGGGAGTAAATGTTGCTGAAGCATACACTACGTTGTCTACTTTATTAGGTAGTAGTTATGTCAATGACTTCAACGTGTATGGAAGAAATTTCCGGGTAATGACTCAGGCGGATACATTGTATAGACGAAACATTGAAGACGTAGGTAAATATTATGTGCGCAACAGTCAGGGGAACATGGTACCGCTAAGTGCATTGATCACTACTCAAGTGATTGAAACGCCTGCCGTGATCTCTCACTATAATTTGTATCGCTCTGCAGAAATTATCGGATCACCTAAACCAGGATTCAGTAGCGGTCAGGCAATTAAAGCACTGGAAGAAGTAGCTGCTCAAACATTACCTGCGGGTTATAGTTATGAGTTCTCTGGCATGAGCCGGGAAGAAATTGCAGCAGGTAATAGTACCGGTTTAATCTTCGCGATCTCTATCGTGTTTGTATTCCTGTTCCTTGCTGCATTATATGAGAGCTGGTCTGTTCCATTCTCTGTGTTGTTTGCAGTTCCAATTGGTGCTTTTGGTTCGATCTTAACATTGACGTTCTTACCCAATCTCACCAATAATATCTATGCGCAGATCGGTTTGATCACGTTGATTGGTCTGGCCGCGAAGAATGCGATCCTGATTGTGGAGTTTGCTAAAGAACGCGTAGATAAAGGAATGGAAGTGGTGAAAGCAACATTGGAAGCAGTAGAACTTCGTCTGCGACCTATTATCATGACTTCACTGGCGTTCATCCTTGGAGTATTGCCATTGGCATTCTCCTCAGGAGCGGGAGCAGAAGCACGTAAAACGATCGGATGGACTGTAGCAGGAGGTCATTATGACCTGCCTCGATCACTTCAAACTGAATGGTATGGAGCTTCTTCACAAAGGGCTCCATATTTTTTGTCGTAATAATTTTATCGTATCGACCGATGATCAATGTTATTGCAATCTTATTGGAATTAATGAGTTGAGCGATGTTATCCAAATCGAATTGTAAATGACGAAACACTACCCATGTATAATAGACCCGTCTTCGTTTTTCTTCCGTATTCATCTGATGCTCCACAAAGCGCATAATGCCTTTATCAATCAAGCGCAGACTTAAAGCCATTTTTGCAATTGCCTTAAATCGCTTGTGATGACTGATCATGCTTTTGAAAAGCTTTCGGAAAGCATGAGGGTATGTTGCCAGACTATACCAAAAGCTGGTCTTAATTCCATCGGGTGCTAACAGAAATATCTTTTCAATGCGATCAGGAAATGCTTCAGCGCTTGCCAATGCAAACTTTCCACCCATACTGAATCCCAGTACACTGAACTTTGCGATTGCATTTTCATTCAGGAACTGATTGAGTAACGCTTTCCAGAATTCCTTTTCCATAGGTTCTTCATCTTTTCCCCATTCGCTCTCCGCATGAAAGAAAAGATCGAAGACATAGAACGTGTATTGATCCGATAATTTATTAACTAGCTCAGCATAGATCTGCTGGCTCTGTCCGAAACCGTGGAAGAGCAGCATTACCTTTTTACCTGTTCCGGTTTTACTGTAGTAAAGTTTTGATCCCTGAAAAGAAAAGTGAGATGACACGCTGATTGATTGATCGCTAAAAATAGGAAGATTAATCTAGATGGATAATTGCATGGGTTGCGACGATTGCAGACTCTCTATTTCTGAACTTGAGCGGCTTCGGTTATATTTGCGCCCGAAATGAGAAAAATAGCTGATTACCGCAAATTATTGGGTGCGACCAAGGATTCCGATCTGAAAGAATTGAAGTCGCTGTACCGAACTTTCATGAAAGACTGGCATCCAGACAAGTTTCATGGAGATGCGGAGAAGCTGAAAGAAGCGGAAGAAAAGAGCAAGTCTTTTATTGAAGCCTATCATTTCCTGGTGAGTGTGGCTCCTGAAACCAGAGAGGCAGAACTTGCAGAGTACACTCAAATCATCAATTCATCACGAATTGTGGATTTTGAATACAAATTGGCGGTACTCACAATCAATTTCCTTGACGGAAGTGCTTATGAGTATTTCGATCTTCCAAAGAATGTGTACACCAAGTTTCTGAATTCCGATACACCTGATCGTTTCGCACGCAGGCACATCTATCATTCTTTTGTTTACCGTAAGGTAAGCAAGGCGGTAGTTGCTTAAGATCGACTTTGTTTTAAGGCTGAAATTCCTTATCGGCAATCGGTTTGTTTAATTCTGCTTTATCCAGTGTAATGGTTAGAATAGTCTGATCATTGGATTTGCAAACTGTTTTGAATGGGAGTTTAATTCCTTCTACTGCTTTGTACTCACTATAATATATATTGAGTAGTGCGCCTTGTAGTTCTATGTTTTTAGCGATGGCATTTTTCAGAACAAGAGCATACGTTTTGGTTTCGAAGTAATACGTTTCAATGTCTCCGTTCTTCCTGGCGAGTTTTACTTTGAAGCATTCTTTGTCTTCAATGTTTTCTTTTCCCTCGAAAGAAGCCTGATGGCCTTTTGCTTTATAGTTAATCAATGCATCTTCGAGCTCTACATCGGCTTCATTGGCCAGTGCCATTGCTGGTTTACCACTTAACAAAGTTGGGTTGGTTTCTCCTTTAAAAGCATCAATGGTCCAGCCTTTGGTTCCGTCATAAGCTTGTGTATAATGCTTCCCATTAAACGGAACAATGAACTTGTATTGATTGGGAGCTTTTGAGTAAGTGGTGAAAGGAAAGGCGACTCCTCCATAGTTATATTCACCGGAAGTAGTGATGGTCTTTACCTTGGCCCAGTTCTTTTCACCACCAATAAATTTTATATAGCCAGCGATCACGTCACCTGCAGTTTGAGCATGAGAAGTGAGAGCAGTGAAGGAAATAATAAATATGCTAACGATTCGAAACGATTTCATAACCTGAATTTTTGAAGTTCACAAACATAAGGAATAGCGGCTCGTTTTAGAATAGCAGATTTAATCATTCTTTTTGACTACATTTCTGTAACTAATTTCATGATTATGCTAAAACGTATTCTTCTTGTGGCGCTTCCTTTTGTTCTCTTCTCATTTTCTAATAAGGAAGAACAATCAGCAAAAGCCGATAAATGGGTGAGTCTCTTCAATGGGAAAGATCTGAATGGGTGGAAGCCAAAAATAAATGGATATGCTTTAGGAGAGAATGTTGCCAATACATTTACCGTAAAGGATGGTATTCTAAGGATTCGTTATGATGAGTATAAAACCTTTGATAACCGGTTCGGAGTATTATTCTTCGATAAGAAGTTTGCCAACTTCCGGATCAGAGCGGAATATCGTTTTATTGGAGAGACGTATACCGAAGGTGGTCCTTCGTGGGGATATAAAGACAATGGCATTGTGTATCGCAGTCAGGATCCGTCTAGTGTAGGATTGAACCAGTCTTATCCGGTTTGCCTGGAATACAATTTCCTGGGCGGTAATGGAAAAGATGAACGGCCTACCGGTGAGATCTGTGCGTTAGGAACAATAGTTGAAATCAAAGGGAAGAAGACTACACAAACGTGTACTCCTCCGGAAGTAAAGCGTACCCTTCATGGTGAGCAATGGGTGACCATTGAAATTGATGTGAGAGATAATAAAGTAAGTCATTGGGTAAATGGAGAAAAAGTATTGGAGTTTGAAAACCCAAAGTATGATCCTAACAATGATTTTGTGAAAGCACTTGGTAAAAGTGGTGACGAACTGATCAAGTCGGGATACATTGGATTGCAATCCAATAGCCACCCGGTAGATTTTCGTAAGATTGAGATTCTGGAGTATAAGTAGTGAGTTGTCAGGCTGAGCCTGCCTGACGGCAGACAGGTTTATCGAAGCCTGAATTAAGTTGTCCTACACCTGAATGTTTTAGTATACAGGTGTAGGACAACTCTGCTAACGATAAGCTTCCTCCAATTGTTGCTGTACGTAATCCAGCGATGGCTTACCTTGCTCCGCCAGATTTTTCCATTGACATTCTAAAATCAGCTTGCCCTTATAATTAACTTTCTTCAATGCCTTTAAATAAGGAATAAAGTTTTCCTTATTCACTCCCGGAGCGGCACGGTTTTCTTTTTCTGCCAGATCGCAATGAACAAGGTAAGCTCCGGTTTGTTCAATAACTGATGCAGCTTCTCCTTCCTTCAG
>JBGATZ010000200.1:0-8332 GCA_044228905.1 Cyclobacteriaceae bacterium
ACTGATCGCAGCTCTTTCTAATCTGGGAGGAGGACTTGTATGCCAGTATGTGGGTGTTGTTCCTATCGATAAAAACGAACTACTCGAAGAAGCCTTAAAGCTAAGTCTTTAGTCGTTTTCGAATTGTTTATCGAGCGGCCCCAGCTTTTCAAGATCTTCAATTATTTTTTTGTCGAGTGGGGTTTCCTTAATCACGTTATAATTTTCCCAAAACTCTTTACGATAAGGCATATCCTGAAACTGTAAACCGTAGCTTCTCATTTTTTCGGTAGAGCCAATGCGTTCAGAAGTGTTAGTGAAAACTTCATTGATTAATAGTTGTTGACTTAATTCGGTCTCGAATTTCAATTCATTCGTTTTCACATCATACCAGTTTATTTTTGAATCTACTGTCAGATAGTTTAAATACATTTTGCCATTGTACTCTTTGAAATCAACCACCCTTTTTATTCCTACAAAACGGCTTAGCATCCCTCGCTTCTTGGTAATGTCAGTATGCTGATCATTCTCATATTCCATATGAATAATGCTGAAACTTTTTTTATCAATAAATAATTTCAGTTTGTACTCAGAAGAAGAATGGCTAATGATATAAATAGGGTGGTTGTTGTGGTAAGAATCCTTTTCACGATTGAGCGAACTGAAAAAGTCTTCCTCTTCCGGAAACTGACGATACCGTACATTATTGTGAAGCAGTAAATCTTCCAGCAGATTCCCTTCATCAAAATAAGTGGTAAACTTGTTCGAATATCCGAGGCTTCTCCGCACTTCCAAAAGATGCACGCGCTCACGAAGCTTGAATTTATTGCGGGGTTCTTTATAATCTTCATCATAGATTTTGATTGCGGCTTCGAGTAGTGAGATATAGGTTCCTCCCACTTTCTTGATGTCACGATAGAATCCATCCATGATAAAAGGAGTCATGGAATAGTTGGCTTCTATCTTATCGATCGCGATATGCACAACATCTCCACCAGAAAGAGAATCTACTACTATTACTTCGTCAAGTAGCTGACTGATTTTAGATAATTCGATCACCTGGTTTGGTTTATTTACCAAAGTCCAGGCGGGCACTTCATACGTACCATATCCCAGCATACTGACAAAGAAAATATCATTGCGATATTCGTTAGAGATATGAAAGTCGAACTCTCCGCGTAAATTGGTGATGGTGCCTATCGGCTTGCCCTTTATGCTTACCGATGCAAAGGCGAGAGGCTCACGGGTTTCTTTGTCAACAACCTGGCCAGATATAGTAATTTTTTGAGAGTAACCCTGGATTGAAAGGAAAATACAACATAATAGAAAAGCTTCTTTCATTAGAACAGGTTAAACCATGATGCAGGGCTAAAGATAGTTGTTTAATGTGCCAAGTCAGATTTCCGTTGCTCGCCATTAATGTATGTTTAACCTCTAATTTCAACTGCTGATCGTTCAATGTGTACATTTAGTTAATTTTATGATTCAAATTTCTTGACTTAAGTGAAGTGGATCGATAACATACCGAGAATCTGGAAGAGAGCATACCTGCTGATCTGCATCTGGTATTTTATCAATTTTGCCATTAGTGCATTTTTTGAGTGGAAGTTTGATAATCCCAAGTCATACGTTTTGTGGAATGCTTTTTTTCTGTTTGAAGCACTCTGCGTTTTAATCGTTCTTATTTTTCTCTGGTCGCACTGGCTGTTCAGATTCCGGGCCGAGGTGCAGATCGTTGGCCACGTACTGGGGCTGGCAGCATTTTTTTTACTGATGGGGACGCTCTCCTATTACTTTCGGGACTATATGGAGGGCCTCGTTTATTTTGAGCACTGGCAGGAACATATTATGGAGCTGATGAGTTGGGATGCGCTGCGCATCTACGACCAATACATCATCACCGTAGCAGTTTATTACATCATCAGCTACTTCCAGGGCTTGCAAAGAAAAGAAAATGAAAAGAGTGAATTGGCTTTAAAAAATAAAGAGATGCAGATTTCATTGCTGAAATCGCAAATCAATCCTCATTTTTTATTTAACACACTGAATTCAATCAGTACACTTGTCCACAGCAGCAAGGAGCAGGCTCGCAAATTGATTACGCAACTCTCCGATATTTTTCGATATGCACTGGATTCGCATGGGGGAGAAATGGTAAAGCTTGTTCATGAAATTGATTTTATTGAAAACTACATTCGCGTGCAGCAAGTAAGATTTGGTGATCGCCTACGTTTTGAAAAATTAATTGATCCCACTTGCCTCGGCATTTCCATTCCGCCAATGATTCTGCAACCATTAGTTGAGAACTCAGTGAAGTATGGCATCGCTCCCAAAGAAGAAGGAGGAACTATATTTCTTACTGTACGCAGATCGGGTAGTATCATTTATTTTGAAGTGAAGGACAACGGGCTAGGCTCGAAAGCCAAGAAGGTGATGGATGGAAGCTCAAGTGGAGTGGGAATGGCCAATACCGATTTACGTCTGAAGAGCTATTATGGATCATTGTCCGGGTTGCGTGTAAAGTCAAATGAAATGGGTTATTCTGTAAGCTTCTATATTGAGGAAAATGGATTAAGTATGGAGAAGTTCGCAGAGAAAGAGAAACAATTTGTGTAGCATTAATAAGACAAAATAAAAACAGCCAATAAACAGTAAAAGAATGAATACAACCTGCATTATTATTGATGATGAGAAACTAGCTCGTGATCTTCTCAAAGAATTTCTTGAATCATTCGAACAGATAGAGATATTAACGGAATGCGCCAAGGGTTCTGAAGCGGTTGAAAAAATTGATAAGCTTAAACCAGATTTGATTTTCCTTGACGTGCAGATGCCAGGGATGACGGGCTTTGATGTGCTGGAGGAAATTGATCATGAACCGATTGTAATCTTTACTACGGCATATGATCAATATGCGATCAAAGCATTTGAAAAAAATGCCGTGGACTACGTATTGAAGCCGCTGGACGAAGAGCGCTTTCGCCTTGCGGTAAATCGTGCGCTGAAACGCAAGAGCCAGGAGAACTCCAACATTGAAGAGTTATTGAAAAGCATTAAAGGAGATAACAAGAGCTCTTATGAGTCGCACATCTTCGTTCAGAAATCAGAAAAACTGTTTAACCTTCCTGTAGAGGAAATTATTTTTCTTGAAGCATCTGGAGAAAGCATCTGGAGATTATACGATTATTACAACTAAAACGGATCAGTTTGTAAGTTCATCGGGAATCGGCAAGCTTGAGGAGATTCTGAGCCCTGAAACATTCATCCGTGTTCACAGAAGTACGATCATCAACCTGAATTTCCTGAAAGAAATCGAGCGTCATTTCAACGGAGGTATGGTGGTGAAAATGCAGAATGGAAAAAGTTTCCCGGTAAGCCGCACTTATGCGAAGCTGATCAGAAAGAAAGTAGTCTGATCAAATAGAATTAAAATAAAAAGGAACGATGAGAGTCGTTCCTTTTTTATTACAGTGAACTGACTTATTACTTCTTCGCATCCAGATAATTCTCTTCCTTTAGCCAGCTCATGATTCGTGTGGAGATTTTTTCGCGATCTGCCGGGAAATTGGATAGCATCACAAATAGAATTTCTTTTTCAGGAATTGAGATATAGTTCGCATAAAACCCTCCTTGTGTTCCCGCATGACCAACTAATTTTACTCCATCCACGTTACTGATGAACCACGACCATCCCAGATTCCAGTCCTGATTTTCCAGTGAAGAAAGATCTCTGACAGGAAAATTATTTTTTGGTGTACGTGAGTCTTCAATCGTAGCTGCATCTAAAAACTTAGCGGCACGCAAAGCTTGTTCATATTTTACCAGTTCTTCAATAGAACTCCACACTCCCCCATTGCCGGCAGCAGCAAATGTAGGTTCTTCGTTATAATCATCTTCCATCCATCGATTCTGAATTTTTACATAGCAATGAGCTACACCAGATGAAGGATGCGGTCCGTCAGTGATTGTGCTGGTCGTCATTCCTGCGGGTTTAAAAATATTCTCAGCAATGAACTGCTGCCATTTCTGACCGCTTACTTTTTCGATGATCAATGCCAGTCCGTTGAATGCGGGATTGGAATAATGATAATTGGTTCCTGGGGTAAACTCCAATGAATCCACTTTAAGTTCCGGTGCCCAGTTCTCTGCATCTTTTGCAGTAAGGTAAAAAACAGAATCTTCTGAAACTTTACGATTGTCGGGCAACCCGGAAGTATGGGTAAGCAGATGTTTAATCTTTACTTTCCTGGCGATTTCTTTATTCTTGAAATCGGGGAAAAATTTGATCAGGCTATCTTCTACTGAAAGTTTTCCTTGTTGTCGCAAAAGGAGAATGCCATTAGCAACGAATGTCTTGGAAATTGATCCCAGGTTGAAAAGTGTCTTGATGGTAATGGGCTCTTTAGTGGTTACATCAGCAAAGCCATAGCCGTTGGAGAAAATGATATTCTCCTTTTTCATTACGATCACCGCTCCACCAGGACCACCGGCAGCAAACTCCTGAATCAGTAAACTATCTATTTTTTCGGACAGCGATTTGCCTTTTTCCTTTTTAGTAGAGCAGCTAACGATCAA
This sequence comes from Cyclobacteriaceae bacterium, assembly GCA_044228905.1. Lineage (GTDB taxonomy): Bacteria > Bacteroidota > Bacteroidia > Cytophagales > Cyclobacteriaceae > ELB16-189. Next base: position 4,555 of record JBGATZ010000200.1, read on the forward strand.
AGCACAACCAGCGAGCAGCAGTAAATAGTTCTTCATTTCAGAAAGTTATCCGAAAATAAAGAGAAGTAAAAATTAAGCCGTTGGTTCTTACTGGCTCAGACAATGAGTTTTTGAAGTCACCGCTTTTTTTTCTTTGATCTCGGCAGACTTGATGGAGGAAGTTCAATAAGAATATTTTTACCAATCATATAATTATCGAATGCATTAAATCGTAACCTCCTTATCACCCATTCTTTTGTTGTATCAGAAAGGATACGCTGGTAGACTTCATCTTTTTCAAGATCCTGGAGCACTTTGGTTTTTATTATGCCCCACTCTTCACTTGATTCTAAGCCAACAAGAAAATGGAAAGTTAAAATCGAATCGGGTTTGTATTGTTGTTCTACTTTCTTCTATGTGAAAAGGACGACAGAATCCTTAAGTCGCCATTTACCTATTGATTGGAATCCTTTCCCATGTATGCTTCTGGGTTGGGACATTAAATGAGAGTCAGATAATAGAGTGAAGCTAACAGAAGTATCGGGAAAGCGCAGTGAATACTCGATATCAGTTTTTATCTGACTGAAAGAAACAGTGTGAGATAAACAAATCAGGAGTATTAAATTCTTCATCTTAGCCACTAACCGAAGATAGTAACTATGGATTTAAACAGCTGGTTCCTGCTGGCTTAAGCAATGGAATGAACCCAATCCCCAAATGATATCAGTAGAATCGATGCCAATGACATTTCGATCTTTGAAACATTGTTGAAGAATGCTTAATGCTTTGTCATCATTTTTATCTCTGAATGTAGGAACAACAACATACTTGTTGCTGATATAGAAATTGGCGTACGATGCAGGCAGACGTTGATCATCGTAAATGACAGGTGAAGGCATGGGTAACTCCACCACATTCATTTGCTTTCCGTTTTCCAGACGAAGTGTTTTGAGCTCTTTTAGATTATCCTGAAGGATCTCGTAGTTCTCGTCACTCTTATTCTCCTCAACAATGGTAACTACAGTGTCTTCGTTTACGAATCGTGTCAGATCATCGATGTGGCCATCGGTGTCATCACCAATAATTCCATCTCCCAGCCAAAGAATGTGATTCACTCCGTAATAGTCCATCAGATATTCTTCAATCTGGTTTTGATTGAGATGAGGATTGCGATTTGGATTTAGCAGACAAGCTCTCGTTGTTAACAAAGTTCCTTTGCCATTGAATTCAACTGAACCACCTTCCATCACTATTCCCGGATTAACAACAGCAATGTTGTAATGTTTGGCAATGAGTGTCGGGATTACATCGTCCAGATCGAAGGGAGGATATTTTCCGCCCCACGCATTATACCCCCAATCCACAATCATCTTTTTCTTTTCTGTGGGATTGATGAGAAATGCGGGACCATGATCTCGGCACCAGGCATCATTGGTGGGATGAATAAAAAACCGAACATTATTTAAATCTGCTCCTGCTTCCGTAACATGACGCAATGCTTTTTGCTTCATAGCATCATTCGCAACATTGATGTTCACCTTTTCTCCCTCGGCTACACGTTTGATAAATTCAGCGTAACGGGGATAAATGGTTTCAATTTTTCCAGGCCATGAAGCTTCCTTGTGAGGCCAGCTTAACCAGGTGGCAGTATGCGGTGCGAATTCAGCAGGGAAATAAAATCCTAGTTCTTTTGGTGTCTTCATTTTATCGTAGGCAGTTGGCAGTAGATCATTGGCAGTGGCTTAATTGCTACTGCCGTCTGCTTACTGCCTGCTTTTTTTAATCCTCGTCAATAAATCTCTTGGTAATCGGCTGGTAAGAATCAATTCTTCTGTCGCGAAGGAAAGGCCAGTGTGTACGATAGCGGTCTGTTTTATGAAGGTCCAGTTCCTGTACATGCACTTCTTCATTTTCGTGCGATGCTTTGTATAATATTGAACCAAATGGGTTCGCCACAAAAGAACCTCCCCAGAATTTCATTGCTCCGTTTTGTTCGAAGCCTACGCGGTTTACACTGACCACATGCAGGCCGTTGGCAACTGCGTGACTTCTTTGAATTGTTTGCCAGGCATTGTACTGCTCGGTATTTGTGCCTTCGTCCTGAGAGGTAGCCCAGCCAATTGCAGTAGGATAGAATAGAATCTCAGCACCCATCAGCGAGGTGATGCGTGATGCCTCCGGATACCATTGATCCCAGCAGATGAGGATACCGATTTTGGCAAACTTGGTCTTAAATACTTTATATCCCAGATCACCGGGAGTGAAATAGAATTTCTCGTAGTAAGCTGGATCATCCGGGATGTGCATCTTGCGATACTTGCCCAGGTAAGATCCATCTGCATCCAATACCGCAGTGGTGTTGTGGTAAATGCCTTCAGTACGTTTTTCAAAAAGTGAAGCGATAATTACTACACCCAATTCCTTGGCAACTGAACTTAAAGATTCAGTAGAAGGCCCTGGAATAGCTTCGGCCAGTTTAAAATTTTCGTAGTCCTCCACATCACAGAAGTAGAGTGAAGTAAATAACTCCTGAAGGCAAACAATCTGTGCTCCTTTGGCTGCGGCTTCACGAACTTTCTGAATAGCTTTTGCCAGATTTTCTTTTGGTTCTTTGGTGCAGGTCATCTGCACCAATCCTACTTTCACCAGTTTACTCACGCTCTTAAAATTTAAAGTGCAAAAATAATCAACCAGAATTAGTTTAACACCTTTAAACAAAGAGTGGAAAAAATAATTCACGGCTGTACAAAAACTCCATTAACTTGGTCTTTTCATTTTGCAATCCGCTCATATAGATTACCAGCTACTAACTAAATGTGACTGAATTCTAAAATTCAGACCATTTCAAGCCGTCCATAAGTTAACTTTGTACTCATTATGAAATTCCACCGCAAAAAATATTCCGACCAGACTCTCAAAGATTTATACGAAGCATTGCTTTGGCCTCGCCTTATTGAGGAAAAGATGCTCATCTTACTTCGACAGAACAGGATCAGTAAATGGTTTAGTGGAATTGGCCAGGAAGCTATTTCAGTGGGCATCACGCAAGCGCTCGATGAAGATGAATATATCCTTCCCATGCATCGCAACCTTGGAGTGTTTACCGGGCGGAAACTTCCTTTCCCCAAGTTATTTGCGCAGTGGCAGGGAACGATGAAGGGTTATACAAAAGGACGCGATCGTTCTTTTCACTTCGGAACAAACGAGCATCATATTGTGGGGATGATTTCGCACCTGGGTCCGCAAAATGGAGTAGCGGATGGAATTGCATTAGCATCCCGATTAAAAGAAGAAAAGAAAATCACAGTTGTGTTTAACGGTGATGGAGGAACAAGTGAAGGGGATTTTCATGAAGCGGTGAACGTAGCTGCCGTATGGGATTTGCCCGTCATTTTTGTGATTGAGAACAATGGTTACGGACTCTCTACTCCAAGCAATGAACAGTTTCGTTGCAAGAGCTTTGTAGATAAAGCAATCGGCTATGGCATTGAAGGCGTGCAGGTAGACGGGAACAATATTCTTGAAGTGTATGACACTATCCGCTCATTGGCAGAAAGCCTGAGAAAGAAACCGCGTCCGGTTTTATTAGAGTGTATCACGTTCCGGATGCGTGGTCACGAGGAAGCATCAGGTACGAAGTATGTTCCAAAGGAACTAATGGACGAGTGGGCAAAGAAAGATCCTTTAACTAACTTTGAAGAATACCTGACGAATGAAAAAATCATTGATAAGAATTTTGCCGATGACGTTAGCAAGAAAATAAAAAAGGAAATTGAAGCCGGACTGGATGAGGCATTTC
>JBGATZ010000201.1:0-8329 GCA_044228905.1 Cyclobacteriaceae bacterium
AGGAGGGGCCAAAAACAGTAACCACATGTTCGATGGTATTAAACTCTACATATATCCCAATGTATGCGTAGTTGCAATACGAACAAGTGTTGTAGACCTGATCAGTAATGAATCCATATTGAGGATATGAATGACCGTTTACGGTGTAGTTAGATGCGTTCGTTTTAGGTATTGAAGGATTTCCACTTACTGTTCCTCCATAGTATCCCTGATAATAATTTCTGAAATTTCCTTTAAAACTCACAGGGGTGGTTGAGTGCGAAGCATTATAAGAACTTACATAATTAAGCACCTGCGTTTCCATGGCCGATGATATCTGGATTGCTTTGTAAGTTGCAGGGTTGAATGAATTGTATTTTGAAAAAGGAAACTCTGTGGTACAGAATTGAGTTGGGAAAGAACCAAAGGCGGCTGCCGATTCGTAAACGTGAAATGTTTCAATCGGATTAATTGTTTTGGTACAACCAACGGAAGTCACCGTATATCCGATAGGAAAATCCTGAGTACCGTGATTGGCTACTATATAAACTAATCCGGGATCGAAGGAGTATGGATTGGCGCCTCCGGTATTGATAACACCAGGTCCGAAAAATGTACCTCCGGCCACAGAGGCCGTTAACACCACCGGATTATTCTGATATGAAAGTGTCGTATTGGGAGGAGAAGTAAGTGTAACGGCAAAATCAGCCTTAACTCCTACCGTCATTGTAGCCGTTCCTGTGCAGTTTTTTGAATCGGTAATATCTACCTGATAGTGATAAGTGGCAGGGCTACTGGTTCCCGGATTTGGAACATTAATTACCGGATTAGGACCTGTAGTAGGAATTGGCAAAGCCAAGTCATCTGAACTCGTCCACTGGTAAGTATAGGAACCTGGAACAGAAGGACTTTCTAATGTAGGTGCGCCACCCAGTGTAATACTTGCACCCGCACACACACCAGTTATGTTCAGATGTGCTCCGTCAGTAAATGCAACAGGCTTTGGTGATACAATGATATCAACTTTTCGTGGGGCACTTTCGCATTTGCCCGTTTCTGTTAAAGTTGCATAAAAAGTGTATGTAGTAGGAGTAGAGGCTGTTGGAGGAACCATTAATGTACCTGTTGTTCCCGTAATAACGATAGGACTTCCAGTAGCCCCGGCAACCGGAGTGGTTAAAGTTTCATCGGTATACCATTTGATCGCTCCTGTTCCGGTTACAGATACTGTATTTGCTACAACAAGAGGAGAACAAAATGTAGAGCTACCTGATGAGTAAACCGGAATGCCTGGCATGGAAGAAAGTGTTCCGCTATTGATGACTGCAAAATTGGTGGTATTAGAAACATTTTCTGCTGCAAATGTCGAGGTTGCATCCATTCGCAGATGCCCTGTTGGCGAGCTGCCGTCCGATACAATTTTTAACCCATCAATTGTGATGGTTTCTATTTCATCGTTGGCATTTGCGTCAAAGCTAATAGTAAGTGTAATGGATGAAAAGGTGAGTGAGTTGACAATAATTCCGGTAATATCTCCACCTCCTGAAGCCGTGATTGCCGCCTGGGCTGCGACTCCACTTTGGAAGGCAAATGCAGGATTATCCAAAACTAATTTCAAAACTCTTGATCCGCTATTTACTCCGTTGAAATTGTCCGCTGCTGACTCTTCAATCTTTAATTGTCCAAGGGGAGAAAAGACATTGCAAATATTTGCTGTTTGAGTAGTAACAATCGCTCCTGCGTTAATGGTAAAATCCCAATCTCCTTTGGTTGGTGTTCCCGAATAATTGTTTCCATCAAGATCTTCAAATACACTACCGCCAATGGTTACATAATACTGAGTTCCCATAGTTAGTGCACCCGATAAGGTTATCGTAACAGTTGAGCCAGAAACACTGATGTCTGCATCGTCCCTGTCCATAGGGGGGAGAGCATTGGTGTCATCACTGAATTTTTTAATTATGATCCGGTCCGCGTTTGTCGTTGCTGCACCTGCTACTTTCTGTATCGACTCTCCAAAATTGATAGTTAAAGTAGTCAGGCTTGTTGAAGCATTAGCAGAGCCATCCGCAGGAATGAATGAAGTGGTAGTTGGATTAATAATATCAAGAAAACCATAGTCAACCCCATCAAAAGAAAATGCGTTGACGGTTGCTCCTGCAACTGAAATATCTGCATCAGACAAAGAAGCCTTAATTTGAGTTGTGCTACTGTTAACACTAGCGTGAATATCGGCAATCACAAAAAAATAGATGGCCGAAGTTGAAATAGCTGACCCGATTGATGAAAATTGTGCATGACTGGTAGTCACAACCGAAGTGATGCCGGTATCAGTATCACCACCATCGAACATATTATCCGAGGAAGAATATAATTTTAAGTTCGTTAATTTTCCGGCCGGGTTATTGGAAAGCTGAACCGTTACGCCATTCAAAGTAGCTGCCCCATCGCCTAAGACCTTAAAACCCAGGATAGCTTTAGTTGTTTCACCACTATTCAAAGGCCCCGCCTCCACACCACCTGTTTCCTCTGTTATTGTAACAGTAACAGCTGGTGAGAGCGGATTTAATCCAAGATTGGTTGAGTAACGCTCAGCTGCAAATCCATTGGCAAGGGTTAAAATAGCAAATGCTAATGGAAGCAATTTAAAGTAGAATTTCATATCGATAGATTAATCTTTTATTTCTCCGTCTTTATTGATCTTCATCAGGAAGGCAGAACTTAAACCTGAAATGGTAGATGTTCCGCAGAGTATGAATCCATTATCGGTGGTGCGTACATTTCGCACAGTCTCATCTCCGGTACCTCCTATTATTCTTTTCCAGATCACATTTCCAAAGGCATCTAATCGTATTAGAAGTAAATCCGTTCCTCCGTTGCCCACTTCAGGAGTTGTAATCATACTACCAACTAATAGATAACCACCGTCAGAAGTAGTGGTCAATGCATCACCAGTATCTTGTGTGGCCGAGGTTTCTTTATCCATTACCCTTGGACCATTTTCGACTGCTCCATCGAAAAACTCCTCGCTTCCTTCCATTAAATTTCCGGCTACATCCAATCTAACGAAATACATGTTTGAGCTTTGAGACTGGGTATTGTAATAAGTGCCAATCACACCAAATCCAACTGCATTTTTTTTGACATCTTCCCCGCTGTAATACCTATCCTCAAATGAGCCGAAGGGGTTGTTATTGACAAAGGTTGACCGTGGAGTCACAACAGGAATGCACAGGTAAGATTTATTTTGTTGGGAAGTTTTAGCAGATGCAGTCCAGATAAGCTTTCCGGAATTAGTAATAAAGGAAGATTTTGCATTTGCATAATCCCTGTCAATGAGTGAAAATTCCTTATACCATAAAGTGTCCAGTGTAACAGGATTAATTCCTGCGGTAAAGGATTTTGTCTGTTGTGACGGAATTTTCATTGTGCCCACAGCGAAAATATTACCACTATTATCAGCGGTTAGAGTGTTTCCGATAAAATCTGCCCGGAGATTTTTTGAGTTCTGCAGAACATATTGATTCGTAATTTCCCCATTTTCATTGATCTTACTGATCAGCCCCTTGTATTTAGTAATATCATTTACTTGCTCTGCCTCTGGGTCAACGTCAATACGAGCTCCTAAAACGAGGTAACCATCTTCCGTAACAAGAAGGGAATAAGTGGAGGCATTTGTTAGTTCTTTTTCCCAGATAATATTCCCCTGCGTATCGGTTTTTGTAATAATGGAATTGATATTCAAACCGACCTGAACATCTCCGGCCAGAAGATATCCATCTGAAAGAACTTCTACGGCTCTTCCCGTATAATTATATCCACGTTCATAAAATCGTAGAAATGTATTTCTCTTAACTGGACTGGCATCTTCCAGATTACTACACTGAAAAAAACAAGTCAGAGAAATAAATAAAAACAGCTTCCTCATGGTTTTACTTGTTTTTTTTAGGGTTAAATACATTGTGCGCATAGCCAAGTGTAAACTGTAAGGAATTGAGTTTAAATATTCCGTCTGTGTAATGATAATTCCAGTTCATCTCTGATGTTTTATAGGACAGAGACGGGTCACTTGTATTGAAAAGACCGTAACGATATCTCACTTCTGCCTGAATATAACCGCCTCCAAACCGGTATTTCAATCCTAAAGCAGCAAGAATATTCAGATCAATCTTTTCGTAATTGGATTTGGTATCATACGATTTTGATTCAAGAGGCTGATTTCCGGTTAATTTTCTATCGGGGATGGCAGAAGCAGAGAATAAATAATTAGGAGCGATACCCAGTGAAACGAACGGATGAATTGGTTTTTTTGATTCCGGATTGATTAAATCATATTGTAGTAATAGTGGAATGGATACATAATTGAGTGTATGACTGGCATTAGTTGTGAATTCGCCTTCTATGGAAGGGTTTCCGGATATCTGAGTACTCGTATTCTTGTAATTGAATGTTTGAAGTGAAAACACCAATTCTGGATTGAAGGTTAGTCGGCCTTTAAACGGGATTTCGAAACTTAAGCCAGCAGTAAAGCCATATCCGCGTGTATATCTGGCATCTCCCAAATTGGAACGTTGAGATTGAGTTACATTTGGTTGCGTAGCAATAGCTCCGGCTCGTCCACCAATTCTGTAAATTGGTTTTGTACGGAACGTTTTATAAAGTGCTACAAATTCAGCCGGATCTACAGCGGGATTGATCTCGAAGTAATGATCAGTTTGCAAGAGTTTGAGCATATTTTCGTCTGCTTTTTCCGGTTCTTCAAGATAAATGTAAGACAGGGTAAGCAGCTTGTAGGCTGTGACACGTTCCTGTTGAGTAAAGCCAGACTTAAGACAACTCTCCAGCAGTCCTGGCAGTTCGTGAAGGCGGCCCTGCTCGTAAGTAGAGGTAGCCAGACGGAGTGTCTGAGCACAGGAAGTATTTTGGGCATTAGCTCTTTGAAAAATTAATCCAAAGAAGAGCAGGAGTAGAGGTAAAAGTTTATGCATTCGAGTTCAGTATTTCCAGGAAGTCACCCACTGCCACGGCCCCTCATTCATTCCATCGGTCTACCAATACGGAAAGCACGTGGCCGTAGTTCTACGTCTGAAGGATAATAAATGAAAAAATGGAATACTTTTAAGGTAATCCTGTTGCATCGACAACAGGCTGATCATTTCCTGTAAGCCTTGATGCTTTGTTTTCACAAATCCCAGACGTTTTGGCCAACTAATAAACGGTCAAAATAGATAAACTCCGGTTAACATCCGGTTTTAGCCATTCGACCCACTAAGTTACATAAAGTGTTTAAAATTAGAAAGGGCGATTTAAAGAGCGATTAGCCGAGAATTAATTGGAGCCAATTGAATGTTTTGAGCAACAAAAAAGGCTGTACTTCAGCACAGCCTTTTTTAATTTAAATAAGTAGGAGTTTACTTGTGTGTAATTACTATTTTCTTTCTTATCGCAGTTTTACCTTCTCCCAGTTGAATGATGTATAATCCTTCTGCGAGATTTTCGGTGTTGATCGTTTTCTTCTGATCGCCCACTGAGAACTTATCTGTACGAACAAACTGACCAATCTGATTAACTACCTGAATAGCCACACCTTTCTGAATAGCGCCTGGCAGCTGAATAGTAAACTCGCGATCCGCAGGGTTAGGGAATACGATAATCTCATCTGCTGCAATTTCTCCCAAACCAGTAATCGTTGGAGGATCCTGTATTCCTCTTACTATTTCCGACTGATAAATTTCCTTTGTCAATTCGTTTTGTAAGAATACGATAATGACCAGGTCATCTGCGTTTGGATATAGATTTTCGGAATCAGGTGTCCATTCAAAAGGTCCGAATTGACGCGCAGAACCACCTGCCAGCAGAGTGCCAAACTTTGTACCTGCCGCAGAAGGCAGCATCCTTTTCACCACATATTCAAAGTTAGTCTCTCCGCTCTTGACTAGGTCGGAGTTAACGAAACGTGATTCGATTGACTCCTCAAGAACAACAACCTGAAGAATCGTATTTTCGGGAAGATCAACCACTGCGTTCACAGCTATGCGAACACTGATCGTACCATCTGCTTTTACGTCATGGTTGATATCCAACGCAGCCTGAGATAACTGAAGGCTACGTACTTCGAAAGCAGAAGCACCCCAGTCGCTGAACAGGCGATCCTGTTCGTCTTTGGTTCCATCTATACGTGTAGCAGGAGTAGACTTAACATTGTAGTATAATGCACGCGCACTTGGATCTGCTGTATTTGCTTCATTGAACGGATCTTTTCCAGGGAATCCAACGTGATAGTTTACTTTGACCACTTCTGTGCCTACCGTTTTTGTATTAATAATGGCAGTATTCTGGATTTTCTCCTGAGGGTTTGTATTTGACGTGTTGGCAAAACTTTCAAACAGCACAGTTCGCGTTCTTTCTCCTATACGCACGTTGTCAACAGCAAAACCTTCAAATCCAACCACCTCTTTTGTGCTGCCTAAGGCAAACCGGAATACCACCTGTTTCGCATTTTGAACAGCCGCCAATGAATGCTTCGAAGTGAGCCATTGAGTAATGGTAGCATTACTCCATGCCAGATCTTTGAGTGTCTGATCACCTGGCTTGGCGGCAATTCCCTGGCTGGTAAACCAATCCACACCTTCGCCTACGTCACCTAGTGCAAACCATTCTTTGCTTACATCAGTGATGTTCTTATTGTCAATAGAGTATTGTAATACTACGCCATCACTGGATTCCATTTGAACAAAGCTGTTGAAACTGATCATCGGCCGTTCCAGTTTACTCAGGTCGAAACTAGGTGAGTAAAGCGCTGAACGTTCGTAACCATTGTAGTTACCCGAAAGGTTCGTCTTCCAAACTGATGAGCCATTGATAGCAGGATCGATCTTAATTACCGATGTAGAAGGACTGCCATAGGCCCATGAAATAGGAGTGGTGGACATTCCATTGGTAGCGTTTCCGGTGTTCCATACCTGCCAGTCTCCATTGCCAGCTTCAAATGTTTCATTGTAGGCATCGGCATCACTAGGAGTGGATTGAGGTAAGATCACAATGGATTGCTGAAGATTATTTACACAACCCATTTTGCTGGTTACTTTGAGATTGACAGTGTAAGGCTTGGCAAGAGCATACTTGTTGGCTGCCTCGGTGTTAAAATCTGATGTGACATTTAATGTGTGTCCATCATTAAAATCCCAGTCAAGACGGGCCAGGCCATCATCGATCAAGCCAGGGTTGATAACTGTACTATTTTTAAACTTAATATCATCTGAAATCGATACTCCGGTAAACCCAAAATGTACTTCCGGAATTACTCCGACATTTACAATGTCTTTTTTGATTGTAGATGCGCAACCATAAACAGAAGTAACGATGAGCGATGGATTATAGATAGCAGTTTGCGAATAAATATGAGAAGACACCTTTGTTGTATCTGTGTTCTTATCACTCGATGCATTTGGATCGGCAAAATCCCATTTATGTTTTGTGATTCTGCCATTGGCGATCGTAGATGTTGAGGAGAATGTAATTGCCCTGTTTTCGCAATACGCATTTGTTACAGGTGTATTTACTCCGATCACACTTTCCATGGTGAAATTACCAACAGGATTTGGAGTAACACGAATGATAATATCAGACGTACCTGTTGCCGGTGAATTGTTATCCTTATAAGTATAAGTAATTTTAATGTCGTTATACAAATTGGTTAATTGACTAGGATCAAGAGTTGCTGTACCATTTCCGTTGTCAATGAAAGCCGAAATAGGATAACTCGATACTGAACCTCCCGCAGCTGAAGAAATTGCGAAGGTTCCGGTAGAGGTTCCCGCCAACGCTGCCGGATAGCCAGTGATGGTGACGGATCCACCTTTTTCACAATAGATTGAAACTGTTCCATCCTTGGTTGAAGGAGCGCTTAATTCAATGACCGGTATCGGAGGAATAAATAATTCAACTTCCTGACGGAATGGAACAATTAAGCTTAAGTCAGCCGTACTTTGGAATGTTCCTGTAAATTCAATTTTTCCCAGTGAACCACCAGTCCAATATGGATTATTATTAGTGGTGGTGTGTTTGAAGTTATTATACGGATCATCTGTAATTGTAGCCGGAGCTTCAATAGCAGCATTTAAAATAGGAGAATAATCCCACTGGTATTCATTATAAGAGGCAAAGCCTAACGCTGAAGGAAGATCTGCATCCTGGCTTCCGTCAATTTGATTTACAATTTTTGGAATTTTAGCAACCTGAGCTTGCCATCCCGGATTTGAAATAGACATTATCTGCGATGTCGCATTGGCAGGAATATTTGCATTGAGAAGCAAAAGTTTATACCCTGCAAGATCTCTGTAATTTATTC
>JBGATZ010000202.1:0-9672 GCA_044228905.1 Cyclobacteriaceae bacterium
TACTCAGGCACCCCCTTCTTTCATGAGTCTTGATTGTGCTGACCCCTTAAAAGCTGCAAAGAGTGACAAAGAAATGCAGGACGCACTGATGGCTACTATGAAACGACTGAACATGACATTCATCGCTTACGGTGATCCAAAAATTATTCGTAGCTGGCAAAAGGCTGCTCCTCCGGGGCGAATTATTCCAGGTATTGGCGTAAGTTCTCCCAAAGACATGTCGGTGAAAGCATTTCAGGATTCGCTCTCATCTGGTTTTTATAAAGTGATGGGTGAAGTAGCACCTCAGTATCAGGGCTTATCTCCCAGCGATCAATCGCTGGATGAGTATTTCGCTATAGCTGAAAAACTGAACATTCCGGTTGGCATTCACATGGGCACAGGGGGAAATGGAATGGCTAACATCACAACTCCCACTTATCGTGCTTCATTGGGAAATCCGTTTTTACTGGAAGACATGCTGGCAAAACATCCTAAACTTAAGATCTGGGTAATGCATGCCGGATATCCGATGATAGATGAAATCATTGCCTTAATGGGCGCTAACGCTTACGTTTATGTAGACCTTGCCGGATTTATCTGGAGTTATCCACAGGAAGAAATTCACGACTATCTCAAAAGACTGATACAGGCAGGATTCGGAAAGCGAATTATGTATGGAACGGACCTGATGGTTTGGCCTAAACTGATCGAAACCTCTGTGGGGCTAATTGAAAATGCTAACTATCTCTCAGCTGAACAGAAAAGAGATATTTTCTTCAATAATGCGGTTCGATTCTTCCGGCTGGACGAAAGCAAATTCAAATAAGAACCTTAAATCTAAATACAAGCCCGATAAATAATCGGGCTTTTTTTATGACTATTGATCAGCCAACTGACATACCGCTGTCACCTTTTGAGGTGTACTTCATCCCAAAAACTAAATACCATGACCAAACTAGATTTAACTAAAAAGTATAAGAGCTATTACACGGCTAAAACAAAACCTGAACTAATTGATCTTGAAGAAATAAACTATTTATCTCTTCAGGGACAAGGTGATCCTTCTTCAAAAGAGTATGCTGAAAAAATCGCGGCATTGTATTCAGTTACTTACACGATAAAGTTCACCTGCAAGCGAAAACAAAGACTTCGGTGTTGCCAAACTGGAAGGACAGTGAGGTAGTCATGACAAAGATCGATATAAGAATATTTCCATGAATGACAGCACATACACAAATTCCGCGCAATGAATGGTACTTCCGTATGCTAATACGGATGCCACATGATGAATGATCAGCTTGTGAGGAATTTCAATTGAAAAAGTATTGACTAGAAAAAACTTGAAATGGTCAATGAAATTTGAGCTTGTTTACTATAAATCAATAAAGCAGTACAGATGCTTCATGTAGGTCCATTTGATAAAGAGCCGGAGACATTAATGGTCATGATGAATTTTATTAGAAAAACTAAAATTGGATCCATCATCAGTATATCTCTCAGATTTCGAAAAACAGTTCCTGCTAAGCTTAAAATATTTTAAGAGAACCAGTAATAAATCTAAAATCCTGTCAACTCGTTTTCAAATTACCCGTTCATTGATTTATTTCGTTTATTAACTCTGGCACGCAGTTTAATGGAACTGTACTTAGCGCAAGTGAACATCGCACAGATGCTCAACTCGCTCCTATTGATAGCCCTGTCATGGCTGATTTGTTGCCAATCTCGATCCCATCGTCTTCTGGCAGAACAGAGTGATGGGTTCGTCTGGCGACTCAAAGGACGACTAATGCAACGTCAATCAAGTATTCCGATGACGACTTTATTATTGTGAATATACCGAACGGAAGCCGTGATTCATTATTTAAATATGTTTTATCAATCCTAATCGTGGAGATTTTTAAGAAAAAAGTGGTTTGAAAAAATGCCGGATGCACATGGCGTTATGGTACGTGCCTGCAGAAAAAATGCCTACCGTTCTCAAGCCATCGAAAGACTCATCCTATCTGAGAACGCACGGAGAAACTCATACGCAGAACACCGATTTCCAGAAGAAATTTACTTGAAGATGCTGCTTCGTTCACAGTTTCCTGAACTGACATGAAGTATTTACAATGGCGTTACTGAAATTCGTTACTCTGATAAAAGCGCCTCAAGAAATACTAACGAATTCTCTACTCTCTTTAAAGCAGCCAACACTCCTCTCCTGCTCAGAACAAAATACCTCTCCGGCTGCCTCTGAAGCAGTGTCGTTAATGTATCTTAAAACAGGTAATTACTGGGTTTACGACTGGTATGAAGTGATCCGAACAGGTGAAAAAACGCTCAACAAACGAGATAGTATTGTTATTACAGGACACGATTATTAATGGACAAACTATTTTCAGGCTAAAAGTGAAAATTTTATGGGCTCGGCCAATCGTCAGGAGTTACAACTTTTTCGATTCGGCTAACTCCATCTACTCTTATCCTGATCGTCAGGTAAGATTAACTCTCGATCAGTCAAAAGAATTTTCTGTCCAGATTGGAATTACCGATGACAATCACTCACTGGCCACCGTGTATTATTCCATAGATACAGAACCAATCACCGTAAATGTTCCGCCAGGTAATTATGCTACCATCAATAACAAAGGACGTGTAGAGCCTAATCAGACTGACTATCCCTTAGGAATAAGAACACTCAACAATTACTATTCCAAAGGAACAGGTCTGATTAAAAAAACCTGCTACATGTATTCTTCTCCTGCCACCCTGGAAATGAGACTAGTAAAGACAGGATCTATTTAAAATTACATTACTCGTATTTCAGCGCATCTATCGGATTACGTTTTGCCGCACGTACTGTATGAAACAATAACGAACACGCGGTAAATACCAGGCAGCTAAAGAAAGCTATTACAAACGGTATCGGACTGATCTCAATACGGTAAGCAAAATTATTGAGCCACAGTTGCAGCAGATACCAGCTCAAGGGCAATGCCATCAGATTAGCAATTAAAAGCAGTCTGATAAACTTACCGGAAAGTAATGTAAGAATACTTTGAAATGATGAGCCCAACACTTTTCGAATAGCAATCTCCTTTCTTTTTTGAAGTGTGGTGTAGGAAATCAATCCGATAACGCCAAGCGAAGCGATGAAGAGAATGATTACACATAAAGCAGCCAACAAACTTAAAAATTTCTGTTCACGATGATATAACGAGGCGAGATTCTCATCCACAAAACTAAATTCCATTTTATGATTTGGAAACGACTTACTCCAATTCGTTTCAATCCGACTAATCGTTCTCCTTATTTCATCACCCTGAATACGCAAATACAAATTCGATCCTCCACCGTAGGATAATAAAATAATAGTAGGATGTACCAATTGATAAGATACACCAAGGTGAAAATCCTTCACTACTCCTATCACTTTACGATTGGCTGGCTCCTCAAAAGTCCATCCGGCAAATGTTCCTTCCAGCGCTTTTTCACTCCAACCAAACTTTTTAGCAGCTGCCTCATTGATCAATACTGCAGATTCCTGTTCTGCCCTGGAATTCTCCCGAAAATTACGACCTTCAATTATCGAAGCACCAATCGTCTCAATGAAATCAGCGTCAACCTGAATCAGGTCAGCACCCATTCTGAACGTACTGCCGTCTTCGTTCCTGAGTACTGGTGAGAATGAATTCGCTTCTTTGTGCATATCAACATTAGTTAACGTAGCTGATACAACTTCTGGTAATCGCTTTACTTCGTTGATGAAAAAGGGTAAGCCTTGTTCTAAAGAACTGTCTTCCGGAATACGGATGTTAACCAGGTTCTCTTTCTCAAAGCCAATCTCCTTACTTTTTATAAAGCCGATTTGTTGATACACAATCCAGATACCGGCAATCAGCAACGCAGCAATTAAAAACTGGGTTGTAACAAGTGCTTTCCGGAGAAATTCCCCCTGGCCGCTGCTTGCAAATCTTCCCTTTACTATTTTTAACGCTTCCACTGATGACAGATAAAAAGCAGGAAACATTCCTGCGAACAAACCTATAGCTGCAGCCAGGAATGAGAGCATAGCTACATTCTTCCATTCAAAAAACGATCGCGAACTCAGTGATAAGTCCGTGAGATGATTGAAGTAAGGTAACAATGTCCAGGACAAGGCCAGCGCAATTACTCCGGAGAAAAGTGCGAGTATCATTGACTCACTAAAAAACTGTAACCACAAAAAACTGCGGGTAGATCCTAGTACTTTTCGGATACCTACCTCCGCTGCGCGTTCTACAGCCCGTGCGGTTGCCATATTAATATAATTGATTATCGCAAACACTATCAGAAAAGCAGCAACCAACGACAATGCCATCACATTGCCCCTGCTTCCGTGTGGATAGGGTTCCCAAACATATTCCTCGCTTAGATAAATATCTGTAAGTGGCTGAAAGAAAATCCTTCCTGTTCCGCTGAATTCATCGAAAGTGGGTTTCATGTACTTGGTGAAAAAAGAAGGCATCTGATCACTTAAATTCTTAACACTACTTCCCTCAGTCAACGAGATATAAGTGTATGTATGTGCCCCATACCACCAGTCAAGTTCATATTCGGGAAAAGTAGCCCACGAGATTACTGCTTCCATTGGCAAGTGCGAAGGACGAAATTCGTCTTTCATCACACCGGTTACTTTCAATATTTTCTTCTCTTGCGGAAAAAGTACTGTTTTGCCTATTACATCCAGTGATCCGAAAATTTTATAGGCGAGGGATTCGCTGATTACAATTGAATTTGGTTCAATCAGGGCTTGATGAGCTATACCTGAAAAAAATTCGCGATCAAAGAATTGAAAAATACTCGCTTCCGCAATCAATAACTCTTCGGATTTAATTCGCTTACCTTCATATTCGATAACTCCTGTGTGATTGGTGAGCCCGACACGAAGTGTTTCTTCAATAAAGGGGTAATCATTTTTCAAAGCACGGGCAACAGGCTGAGGCACGTTGCTGTACACATCTCTCTTCCCATTCATATTGCAGTCAATATTCACGCGATAAATGTTACGCGCGTTCGTAAAGTGACGATCATACGAATGCTGGTGACTGATATAGATCCATAGCAGGAAAGCAAATGCCATTCCGGTAGCAAGACCTGCTATATTCAAAACAGAATACGACATTCGTTTGGTAAGCGAACGAACAGCAATGACGAGAAGGTTCTTTAACATAGGATAGGGATTATCGGATGAGGAGTGCTTTTTCTTTTTGAGATCAATATTTCGAAAGGACAAGAATGTATCTTTCAGATAATGAAAAGAAGCATAAAATTTCCCTTTTGCTTCCACATTATCGTGATACACTTCCAGAAAATCTCCTGAGATATCTTCAAACAGATCATCATCGTAGATCTTTCGCAGAAGCCATAATCCCAATTTAGGCGGTGACGATTTCCTTTTCATATTCCTATAATGGAGAGAAAGTGAGTTGTGGAATCGTCTTCCATAAATTTTCCCGGATGCTTTTTACTTCCTTTAAAGTTTCAAAGCCGGCATTGGTCACTTTAAAATATCTTTTGCTCTTTCCGCCTCTCTTCTGTGTGGCGCCTCCGAATGAAGATTTTAAAAAGCCTTTTTCTTCCATGCGATACAGCGCAGAATGAATTGCACTGATGTTGACTTTTCTATTCGCATTTTTTTCTACCAGCTCCTTTATCAATACAGCATACGCTTCACTTCCAGATGAGGCAACCGTAAGCAAAACCAACTCTTCAAACTCTCCTAAATAGGTTCCTTTCATTTAATTTTTTTTAATTATCTATATAAATGTAAATAATATAATTTAATATTCATCATATTTGTAAATATTATTACTTAACAATCTCCACAAATACCGAATAAATCAGCAATTGCAGATTGCACTGTCTGTTACTTTCAATTATGTTTACCCGTTACACGATTGTTCGTGACCCCAGAAACCTACATAAATGAAGTTAGTTCGCATTCAGTTAGTACTTGTTGCATTACTTTTTGCAATCAGAATCAGTTCCTACTCCCAGTCATCAGGTGTTTGTTTTACGTCTACTGATGATCAGCGCTTTCGGGCACCTCAAGATGCAAGGTTAACTGTCGTTACCAATGCCGACTTCAACAATGATGGGAAGCAGGATCTGGCAGGTATCAGCACAGGTAGAATTTCCATATTATTGGGCGATGGCGTAAAAGGATTCTCTAATGCAATAACGGTTGAGCATGGTCAGAATCCTGCGTCAGTGATCAGTGCAGATTTCAATGAAGATGGCAATATTGATATTGTAACTGCTGAATTTGAGTTGGATATTCTATCACTCCTGTTTGGAGATGGAACCGGTCATTTTCCCTCTTCTATTGGTTTAGAAACAGGCACAAGTCCCCGTTCGGTAATTCACGGAGATTTTAACAACGATAACCACGAGGATCTGGCTGTCGCTAATTCCGTGAGCAACAATGTCTCAATACTCCTCGGAGATGGAACGGGGAATTTCACAAATCCTCTATTTTTTTCTGTAGCGCCCAATCCATACTCTATTACCAGTGGCGATTTCAATGGTGATGGGACTACCGATCTTGCAACAGCTAATTTTAGTACAGATAATACGTTATCGATATTACTGGGAAACGGTTCAGGAAATTTCGCCTTTAGCGAAAACTATACCACCGGAATTAATGCAACAGCATTGAACAGCGCAGATTTTAATGATGATGGAAAATCAGATGTGGTTATCAGTAATCTGGGCACAAATACGATTACTGTACTACTTGCTGATGGAAACGGTCACTTCAACTCCTCTTTTGAAATTCAACAAATTGAATCACGTTCCATAGGTGTTGCAGATTTTAACGGAGACGGTCATGTTGATTTAGCAAGTACAGGAGATATAGAAACTTCGGTATTCCTAAATGATGGTATGGGAAATTTTATCAGGGGAGCGGATTACAGTTTGGCTGCTGTGCATCTCCTTCCCGTTGATTTCAATCAAGATGGAATTTTTGATCTTGCTGCAACATACGATGAAACCTCTATATTCATTGGAGATAATACCGGCCACTTCGCTGCGGTCGAAACAACCCCTCTGGGTTTTTATCCAGGCCAATCAATTAAATCCGATTTCAATAAAGATGGTAAAATTGATTTAGCTATCGCTGATAATGAAAACAATAAAGTATCAATCAGCCTGGGAAATGGTAATGCCGGCTTTTCTAGTCCGGTAAAATACTCCGCAGGATCAAACATCACCTGTTTGGTTACCGCGGACTTCAATAATGATAGCAATCCGGATATCGCCACTGGCAATTATGACAGTCAGAATATTTCTATTCTTCTTGGCAATGGAATGGGTGGTTTTGCTTCTCCAATAAATCATCTGGTAGGAGCTAATCCGGTTTATATAATGAGTGCCGATTTTAATAAAGATGGAAATGCAGATATCGCGTTCAGGAAAGCCATGCCCAACCTGGGAACACCTCAACCATTGCCTATTATGCTATTAACCGGTGACGGCAACGGAGGCTTCACTTCTCCTGTTGCCATTGACATTAATGCTGACTTCGATGCATTTTCTATTGCTGATTACAACGGAGATGGCTACCCGGATTTAGTCTTGAGTACGGAAGAAGACTATGAGATCTCGGTGTATTTAAATGATCACAACGGATCATTCCATAACGAGACTAAATATTGGGTTAGCCAGAACATAAATCAATTATTATCTGCCGACATGAATCATGATGGCAAGATGGATTTAGTTGCGGTTAGGAAATACAGTCAGTCCGGAGGTGTGTCTGTCATTCTAAATAATAGCAATGGATTTAATTCACCAATCAATGCTAGTTATAGTCTCCCATTTTCTACCAGCTATAGAGCAACCATTGACGACTTTAATGGAGACACCCACAACGATCTTGCTTTATTAGGACAAAAGCTTGCCATTTTTACCAGTGATGGTGCCGGCAATCTAGGCTCTCCAAATAACTTTTCAGACTTAAGCGAATCTGATCTGATCACTGGTGACTTTGATAATAACGGATTGACCGATCTAGCTCTCACAAGAGGAAGTATTATTATATTAAAAAACACTACAGCGTTTATTAAACCGCTTGGCCCCACAATTTTTTGTGCCGGGGGCAATGTTGCCCTTCAAACAAATACGAATGGCTTTTCACATTCATGGAGTAATGGCGCTTCAGATGCCAATCAGATCATAGTATCCGATGGAGGAACCTATCAGGTTACTATTTCAAATCAAAACGGCACTTGTAGTACTACCAGTAATTCCATATTGGTTCAAAGTCCTTTACCTCCACCGGTTCTTCATCTCACACAACCTACCTGTCCTACGATGAAAGGAAGTATCATGGTAGATATTCAAAATGCTGGTGATACTTACAGTTTTGACAACGGTATTAATTTTCAAACTTCTAATACGAAAACAGATATTGATCCGGGTACTCATAAAATAATAATTTATAACTCTCAAGGTGGCTGTAATTCAGAATTCTCAGTAGCGGTTTTGGATCCGGTTGTTCAGCCTATTCAGCCGGTGGCTTTTGTCGATAATTCTATTTGCGATACGCCAACAGGATTCATCACAGTAATTCCTCAACACGCTGGGCAAGAATTCTATAGCTTCGACAACGGAGACACATTTCAATACAACAATAGCAAGAGTGGGTTAATGCCTGGATTTTATCACGTCATTATCAAAAGTATTAGTGAATGCCACTCACCGGTACAAAATGTAGTTATTTCCAGTAACACGCCAGATACTCCTTTAACAACAAGTATTCAGCCCACATGCACCACGAACGGAGGATCCATTGAAGTGACCACCACTAGTCCTGATTACCTGTATAGCTTTGATGATGGAGAAACTTTTCAAACTTCCCCGATAAAAAGCAATCTCTCGGGCGGTACATATAACATCCGCGTTAAAAACGGCTTTGAATGCAAATCGGGTTCAACACCAGTTGACATTGCAGACAGATATATTATACCCGCGCTACCTACTGTATCTGTAAACCAACCTACCTGTACGGTTCCGACAGGGAATATTATTATATCGATTCAAAACGAAGACGAAGTATATAGTTTTGATAATGGAGAAACGTTTCAGATCAGCAATACAAAATCTGATTTAACAGCACAAATCTATGATGTAATAATAAAAAGCGTTGACGGATGCCTGTCTGTGACTCTTCCTGCTGCTATCGCACAACCTGTTATACCGGCAGCTCCGCAAGTTAATCTTACTCAACCCACATGTGAAATTAATGGAGGAATTATTGAAGTGATCAATGGTGCTGCCGGAAGCAAATATAGTTTCGATGGTGGAGATAGCTTTCAAACTTCTTCTATAAAAAGTAATTTATCCGGTGGTACATACCAGATTAAAGTTAAAAGCTCCTCCGAATGTGAATCTACGTCAGTACTCGCTAAAATATCAGATCAGCTGATCGTTCCTTCACTACCGGAACTGGAAATCAAACAGCCTACTTGCGATAATCCAACAGGTGAAATCACAATTACCATTCAAAATGAAAATGATTTATATAGCTTTGACGGTGACACATTCCAGCCAAACAACAAAAGAGGTGATCTGCTACCAGAAACTTATAAAATAGAAATAAAAAGCGCAGATGGATGCCTCTCCTTTATTAATGTCGTTATTAATAGTCAGCCGGTTACACCT
>JBGATZ010000203.1:0-8285 GCA_044228905.1 Cyclobacteriaceae bacterium
ATAAAGAAGGCCAGTTTATCATCACTCATCCAAAAGGAAGAGTAGAAATTGAAATTTCATATACAGGTTTCAAGCGACTTCATCAGACTTTTATAATTAAGAGCGATACACTGATTTATTTTTTCCTCGAACCGAAAGTGGAAGAATTAACTGAAGTGGTGGTTTCGGAAGAACGACTCATGCAATCGGATCAATTCCAAACTACTCGTATGAGTACATATACATTGAGTGAAAAAGAAATCACTTCTATTCCCGTACTTGGCGGTGAAGCCGATCTGATCAAAACACTTCAGTTGTTGCCCGGAGTTTCGAAAGGAGTGGAGGGAAGTACTGATCTGTTTGTTCGTGGAGGTGCTGCAGATCAGAATTTAGTTTTACTCGATGGCGCTCCTGTTTACAACACAGGTCATTTATTTGGATTTCTTTCTGTATTCAATCCGGACATACTTGAAAGCGTAGAGTCAATCAATGGTGCATTCCCAGCGCAATATGGAGGCCGACTTTCATCTATATTAAATGTGAATACAAAAGCAGTGATGGCGCAGCAAACTCAGGTACGCGGTAATGTGGGTTTGCTTGCATCGCGATTGATGGTTCGCCAACCCATCATTAAAAACAAACTGGATGTATGGGTAGCCGGTCGCAGAACATATGTGGATCAGGTATTGAAAGCAGTGGGACAATCATTGCCGTATTATTTTTATGACCTCAACGCAAAAGTGATTTACCGGCCTTCGATGCGGGATCACATTGAAGTCACTCATTATTCAGGCAATGATCGTTTGGATTACAGTCGTGCCTCTCGTGACACGACACAACGAAGAACGTTCTCCACCAACTTCACCATTGCAAATAGTTCACAAACATTGATGTGGAGAAGACAAATCAATCCTCATCTTCAGTCCACGCTTTCACTTTATAGAACCGAGTTCAATTACTCCATTCAAAATCAATTTGAAGACAGCCGGTTGTTTGTGAACTCCGCTATTCTCGATCACGGAGGTAAGTGGACGCTCAAACTGGATTCGGTGGGACCAATCAACTGGACAGCAGGAATTGAATCAGCGTATCATGAAGTGAGTCCCAACATCATCGATACTTCAGGTGAAATTTCTGAGCTTTTGCAAAGCAGCTCCACAAGTGCGCAAACAAGTCTGGAGACGAGTGCGTTTGTACAGGCAGATGGATCATGGAAAACCAACTGGTCGTGGACGGCAGCATTGCGGTATTCATCTGCTTCCGTGAAAAATAAGTTTTACGTGAATCCGGAGCCACGTATAGCGATTCGTTACAAATGGAGCGAGACACTTGCGCTGAAGGCAAGTTATTCACGAATGGCACAATATCTTCACCGCGTGTCCAGTGCTGCCATTGCTTTTCCTACTGACATCTGGTATCCGGTGACGAAGAATGTGAATCCGCAAACCGCGGATCAATTCACTTTTGCATTGCAAAAACAGATTCCTGATAAAAGTTTATATGTAAGCCTGGAAGGATATTATAAGAACATGCAAAAGCTGATTGGATACAGAGAAGGAACCAATTTGTTTTTGAATACTGATTTTGAGAACCAACTAATTCAAGGCAAGGGCAAAGCGTATGGAATGGAAGTATTGATTAAAAAGGAGTCAGGAAAATTTACCGGATGGATCAGTTATACTTTATCTAAATCCACACGACAATACGATGAAGTGAATGGCGGAGTATGGTTTTATTCTCGCTACGACCGCAGACACAACGGAAGCGTAGTCATGAATTATGAATTCGCCAGACGCTGGTCTTTCTCTGCTGTGTTTGAATTTATTTCCGGTTCGCGGTTTACTCCTGTCATCGGACGTTATGTGATTCCGTCACCGACAATGGTTGGTGTGCAGTTAATTCCAGTATATGCGCCAATGAATTCCGTGAAACTGGCAGACACACATCGGCTGGACCTCGGGGTTAAATACAGGTCGAAACCGGAAAAACGTTTTCAAAGCGAATGGTTTGCCGGAGTGTACAATGTGTACAACCGTGCTATGCCATATGGAATCAGTATTGAAATGAATGATGACGGATCGTATCGGTATGAACAACCCGGACTTTTTGGTTTGCTTCCGTTTGTGAGTTATGGATTTAAGTTTTGAAAGTATGAGGAGAGCGAAATATATTAAGAGTTTGATTGCGGCTACCAGTGCTTTATTGATTGGTTGCCTTCCGGAGCCATTGCCGGTGAACGACATTCCTCAGCTTGAACCTAAGATTGTGGTTTCTTCGCAGATTGTTCCGGATCGTGGATTAGTTGTGCTGGTGACTAAAAGCGTAGGAGCATTGGAGGCGGGAAGAGAGTCAGATCGCGAAGAGTTATTGAGCCAGATTGTAATCGATAATGCCCTTGTTACTCTTCATCGGGATGATGAAGTAGATACATTGATTGCATTGGGAAATGGATTTTATGGAGGCGTTAATGCAATATGGCAGGAAGGAGCTTCGTATGAATTGCGGGTGAAGACGGATTCGTTGGGAGAAGTTTCTGCAACATCAAGAGTGCCCGAGCGAATTACATTTAGTTCGGCCAACGCGCAGTTGGACTACACGGGTTATGATTCATTGGTGCAGGTGAATTACGGATTGAATGATCCGGCAGGAAAAAATTATTATATGGTGAACATTCAAAGTTTTTCCACCACACAGGATCTGGGCTCATTGCTTGCACCTAGAATTTTTACTCACCTGGTGGATGATCAGAACTTTGACGGAAAACATTTTCAAGAGGAGTTTAAAGCATTCTTTCAAAGCTATTCCAAAGGAGATACTGTTGCCGTCTTTTTATCCAACGTAAGCGAAGACTATTATAATTTCTTAAAGCTGAGAAACGATAACCGCTACAATGTGGCAGACTTTGCCAGCGAGCCGGTTAATTATCCCACGAATGTGAAAGGCGGCTACGGCTTTTTCAATTTGCATCTGCCGGATGTGAGAGTGTTTGTGCTTGAGTGATTTATCTGATTATATTAATGAGAGGATATGAATGTGCTTTTCCACACAACCACGGCCATAGGAATCGCGGTCGGTTTAAGTGATACAAGAACGACAAACATTCAACAGATAAGGAATAATATACAAACAAGCTCTGTTGCTTTTATAATTGGAATTATAGCGCATGGAGCGCTGGATTATATCCCGCATTGTTACCCAATCAATTCAAAGATGGACGTGGCTCTTGGATTGACGATAATGCTGGCTTTCTCGTGGTTCGTAAGTCGCCCGTATAAACTGATTATATTTTCTGGTTTTTTAGGTTCACTATTTCCAGACATTGTTGACCACTTACCGAACATTCTTAACAGGCATCTTGATTTTAACCTGCCGGTAGGCAACAAAATATTTCCATGGCATTGGAGTGAATACTCGGGTTCTATTTATAGCGGAATTTGCAACGTCTCCACGGTAAATCATGTACTACTTTTATTTACGATTGGTGTTGTTTGTTGGTATAGACGAACAGATTTAAAGAATTTCTTTCTAAAGGAAGAATCATGATGAACACTTTTTTCACCACATTCTAATCTCGCGCTAAGAAGATTCTAACAAGAATTCCGTTAGTTGTGGAGCAATGGGAAATTTTATACCCGATTAAAGTATCATTTATCATCATTCCGCTCGGAAGATTTTGGAAATCAACTGAATGAATAATGGTATGAATCTGGTAGGAATTCTCCTTTTGCTAATCCGTCATAACTATTCTTCTATGAGCATTCATCAGTACAACATGGGCATTATCGGTAATTGCTCTTATCTCAGTTACATCGATATGGAGGCCAATGTGAAATGGATGTGTCTTCCTCGTTTTGATAGTTCGTTTGTCTTTGGATCGTTATTGGATAGTAAAAAGGGTGGAGAGTTTTCTATACGACCAGAAGGAAAGTTTACCAGCAAGCAATACTATATAAATAATACCAACGTACTCTGCACTGAATTTCAGTGTGCAAATGGAAAATTCCGAGTAGTGGATTGTGCGCCACGTTTCCAGCAATTCGAGCGCACGTTCAAGCCGTTGATGCTTGTTCGTAAAATTGAACTGCTTAGTGGTAATCCCGTGATCAAAGTCGTGTGCAGACCGGTGGGTGAATATGGCAACATGATTCCCGAACGTGTGCAGGGAAGCAATCACATTCGTTTCCTCAACTTCGACATGCAAATGCGGTTGACAACTGATTTGTCGTTGTCGTATGTAATGGAAGAGCAAGCGTTTGTGCTGGATGAAAATCAGTATATGATTCTTACTTATGGAGAACCATTAGAAGCGCCACTGAGAGCAACAGCCGAAGACTTCATTGACAAAACCGTAAATCATTGGCAAAACTGGATCAAGAGCACTTATGTTCCGGATATTTATCAGAAAGAAATTATCCGTTCTGCGTTAGTGCTAAAGTTACATCAATACGAGGATACAGGAGGTATCATTGCATCGGGCACAACAAGCTTGCCTGAGCACAATGGAAGTCAACGCACGTGGGATTATCGTTACTGCTGGTTCAGAGATTCCTATTACACATTAAAAGCATTTAATGAAATGGGTCACTTCGATGAGCTCGAAGGATATTTTGATTACATCCAGAATATACTTACGCGTAATTCAGAACGCATGCAGCCTTTGTATTCTATCACGGGTCAAAAGGAACTGGAGGAAATTCATGTTGACCTGGAGGGATATCTGAAAAACCAACCTGTAAGAGTTGGGAACAAAGCCTATGAACAGATTCAGAATGATGTGTATGGGCAGGTACTGGTCGGCTTGCTTCCTTTGTTCATTGATCAGCGACTTACTTTTTCAAAGAAGAAATCCTATAAACCATTGGTGAACCGTTTGCTCAACTGGATTGAGACAACTATGGATGAAACCGATGCGGGTTTGTGGGAATTCAGAAACATCAAACAGGTTCATACCTACACATTGCTGTTTCATTGGGCAGGATGCAAAGCAGCTGTAAAGATTGGCAACATTATGGGTGATAGTGAGATGGTACAGCGGGCGTCTATTCTTGAAGCAATGGCCACGTTGCGGATTGAAAAATGTTACGATCCAAAACGGCAAGTATACACACAGGCGATGGGTGCAGAACATCTGGATGCAAGCACATTGAAGATGATCACCATGAATTACCTCGATCCGCATTCTGAAAAAGCAAAGATGCATTTGAAAGCATTGGAAGAATTACTGAAAACCGATCAGGGTTTATTTTATCGTTATGTGCATCAGGATGATTTCGGAAAACCGGAAGCTACATTCTTGGTTTGTGCATTTTGGTATGTGGATGCGCTGGCTTGCGTTGGAAGAATTGATGATGCGATTAAAACACTGGATGGAATTTTACCTTTCGCGAATCACCTTGGGATCTTCAGCGAAGATGTTGGATTGGATGGATCACAGTGGGGAAACTATCCGCAAACCTATAGTCACGTGGGGTTAATCAATGCCGCTTTCCGTATCGCAAAAAAATTGGATGTTCCGAATTTCAAATAATAGGACTTCGTTTTTGTTTTAAGTAGATTTCATTTTGTTTAATCGAACAGAATGAAACCAATTTTTAAGATTATCCTTTTCGGAGCTATTGCATTAGCCGCTTATGTATTCTACCCAAAAGTGAAAACTCTAATTGAGAGCGGGTCCTCAAGCTCAACAGACAGCACATTAGTAAGCGATGAATCTGTGCTTTCGCAAGACACATCTTCGGTAAATCAAGATCACGTTGTCATCGATACATCAATGATTTATATGGGGCTTAACGATTGGTCAGTAGGTGTCTATGGTAATAACGAATCTGGCTCAAACGAAAACCTGTTGTTTCATTTTGATCTGCCGGAAGAAGGAGAACCTGAAGGGGAAGCAAAGAAATATTACCTGTCGATGAAACTGCCGGATGTGCCCGGAACAAATATGTCAGGAAGGAAATTTGAAGTGCGTGTTGATTCCGATCATTGTGAGCTTTCGGAGATGATGGAATGGACCACAGTTAGCCTTGCTGATCTTCAATTTCAAAAGGGATCGGGTACGGATGCCGGAGCTGGGCAGATCTATCAAACGGAGATGTATGTGATTAATTATTATGGTCATTGCATCAGCTTCATACTGACTATTCATTCTTCCAATATGGCAGCGGGAGCATTGCCGCCCTATGATGATGAAGCGGAGCAGGTATTCTTGGAAAATATAATTAAGACAATCCGAATAGATAACATGGAATAGTTATCCCGTTACAAAATGATAACCCACGCCCTTGATCGTTATGATCTCTATTGTGGAATCTTCTTTTAGGTAATCACGAAGTTTGGTGATATACACATCAAGATTACGTGAATTGAAAAACGAATCGTCTCCCCAGACTCTCATTAGTATGTCTTTTCGTGAGACGGTATTGTTTTTATTCTCACATAAGATTTGTAATAATATCGCTTCACGATGAGAGAGTTTTCGAGATGAATCACCTTTTTTCAATTCGTATCGGTTAGGCACGAATTCAAACTTACCCAGCGTGACAGATTCAGCCGCTGAAATTCCATTTCGTTTTGTCAGATTCAGAAGATTGTTCACCCGAACAATCAACTCTTCCATGCTAAATGGTTTCCGCAGGTAATCATTGCCGCCTACTTCGAAACCTTTGATCACATCTTCGTTTTGTGTCTTGGCCGTAACGAAAATAATTGGAATGGTGGGATTGAGCTGCCGTACGTTTTGAGCGATAGTATAACCGTCTTTGTTGGGAAGCATTACATCGAGCACACAGATATCCGGATTCACTTGTTTGAATAGGTTCATCGCATCGTCCCCATCGGTAGCCATGTTTACTTCATAGTCGCGACTCTCCAGGCTCTCTTTCACAATACGACCCAGAAAGGGCTCGTCTTCAACGTATAAAATTTTAATCTTAGCCATGAGTAAGTGTTCCTGCAGGCAGGATGATTATAAACGTGCTTCCTTTTCCCTCTTCGCTTTCTACTTCAATCTTTCCGTTGTGACTCTTCACCACATTGTCTACATAATTTAATCCCAAACCGTAACCTTTGGTATTGTGTACATCTCCGGAAGGAACCCGGAAAAACTTCTCGAATACCTTTTTGTGAAACACTGAAGCAATTCCTATTCCGTTATCCTTCACTGATAAAACAATTGCGTTTTGATTTTGTTGAAGTTTGATGGATAATTCTGGATTTTTAGAACTGTATTTCAATGCATTGTCGAGCAGATTGTAAATCACGTTGGTAAGATGTACTTCGCTTCCGCTAATAACAAAATTCTCTCCGGACTTTTCAAATGAAACAATTGCTTTGTGTTTTTCGAAAACGAGTTTCATTGCTTGAATCACCTGTTGAACAATTCGTTCAAGGTTAATCAACTCAGGATGAAAATCAACTCCCTGGTTTTCAAATAAAGTGGTCTTCAGAACTTTGTCAGTAAGAAGAGTGAGACGGTTGAGCTCGTGCTGAGCAATGTCAAGATACTCTTCCGTCAGCTTCGGGTTATCAATTCCTCTAAAATTCTTCAAGGCCTCCAGTGCTACACTTACCGTGGCAATAGGCGTTTTCAATTCATGAGTCATGTTGCTGATGAAATCATTTTTGATTTCCATGAGTCGTTGTTGTGAGCGGATGCTCCTGTAAAGAAGAATGAATGCAGCCGAAGTAATCAGTGTGAGAAAAAGCGAAAAAAGAATTTGAGGAGTAATCTCTTTGAAAACAAATCCACGCACATTACCAAAGGAAGCATTGTATCGATGCAGCGGATTGATCCGAACAAAATCGGTGCGTAACGAATCTCCGAAGAAATTAAATCTTCGGGGTCGTTCTTCCGGTTCAACATCTTCAATAAGACGCTCTCTGCGGGGTAGGCCAGTAAGTTTTTCTTTGAAAAGCCTAATTTTAAATGGAAGGTCAATCCCGGATTTCGCAAGAATGGTCTTGTAGTTATGATGGGCAGTGTCAAGACTAATTGTATCCGGGCCAAGTCGCACGATAAAATTACTCTGGCCAGAAGCCCTCCCCATATGAAAGCGATTAACCATTGGTTTCAGGATCGCAGTGATTGAGTCCCGGCTTTCTATTCCATCAGAAGAAATAAAAACCTGTATAGTCGAGTTCTTTTTATCTAATTTGAATTGCTTGGTTAAACTATCGGGCCGGGGCGTTTTGATTCTTTTTTCCTGGAAGATCATCCCAAACTTTCCGCTATCACCAGGTAGCGTCTCAATGTTCCTGATAAGTACAGAATCCCGCAGTGATAGAACAGTGGTGCGAAACAGAATATT
>JBGATZ010000204.1:0-8238 GCA_044228905.1 Cyclobacteriaceae bacterium
GACATTAAGACAGATAGGGATTATCCTTTTAATGATTCTTTTTCAAAAGAAATACATTAGATTGTAAGGCAAAAGGTATGTGATTATCAATGCAATCACCCCAAAACCTGAAATTGCTTTCTCTCTGTCTGCCTGACTTTGTAATCTTATTACTAAGCCTGATCTCTTTTTCTGTTTCGGCTCAGCATGTTGCTGACAGTCTTGAGAAAAAACTGATCACAGCTCATGGTGAAGAAAGAGTGAATATACTGAATCACCTCACTTATGAATTCATTTCAGTAGACAACAAAAAAGTAGTTCGCTACAGCGATGAAGCCATAGAACTATCGAAAAACATTAAATACCTTCAAGGGGAAGGTATTGCCCATACGTATCGGGGGGTCTATTATAGCATGTCAGGGCAATTCGCAGAGGCCCACAAAAGTTTGCACAAAGGACTCCGCATTTCTCTTGCCGTAAATGACAGAGACAACATCGCTTATACCTACCTCCAACTCGGAATCTGTGGGCTGGAAGAAGTAAACATGGATTCTGCGATTTTGTACCTGACCAAAGCGAGACTCATTGCTAAGGACAGTACCAATCCGGAGACACTTTCCAAAATCTATCGTAATCTCAGCGCACTTTACGGTCAACGATTTCAACTGGACTCCCAACAATTTTACCTTGATCGCTCAATCGAGATCAGAAGGAAGCTTCCTGATCAATCGCTGCTTACTGATGCGCTGGCATTGCAGGCAACCAACAAACTAAAAACCGGCAACATCACCGAAGCAGAAAAACTGATCACCGAAGCCGAAGAAATCGTAAAGAAAAATCCAGGAGACGTAGAGAATATGCACGATGTGAAACACCTTCGCGCGCTTATTCTTTTTCAGAAAGGAGAATTTGAAGAAGCTTCTGTTCTGTTTGATTCTGCGCGCAATTACTATTTCAAAACGGCACTCATGCGAAAATATGTTACGCTCCTTACTGATCTGGGAAAAGTGTTTGCTGATCGTGGTGAGTATGAGCTCGCTCTTAATAATTTATATGATGCACTCGAACTAAGTAAGCTCCAGGGATTTGAAACGGAAATTTACATCATTCGCAGTCGGATTGGGTGGGTCAATTTCAATTTGGGTGACTATAATCAGGCATTGCGTCTAGCTAATGAATCATTGGAATCTGCATCCAATAAAATCCTTAAAGCTGATCTGGCAAATGCACTTACTCTGAAGGGAGTAGTACTGACTGAACAAAATAAATTCAATGAAGCAAGAATGTGTCTCGATTCTGTACTTGGTATTTACAAAAATGCCGGATACGATCAGAAAGTAAGCGAATCTCTGATGAATTTAGGAACGCTGGAAGTTAAACTTCATCATTACCCAATAGCTATTACTTATTTCAAGCAGAGCCTGGAAATTGCTGAACGTGTTGGCTACTCTTACGGTCTTGCCTGGTCGAGCTGGGGTGTAGGTGATATTTATGTTAAACAGGGAAATTACGTACAGGCAACCAACTATCTCAATGCCTCAGAAAAATATTCTCACCTGATACAAGCCAATGAATTATTGATTTTGAATTTTAATTCACGAAGAGACTTACTTGCCGCACAGGGACGATTCAAAGAAGCATTACAATTTTCAATAAAGGCCTCACAATTGAATGATTCCATTCATCGGGGTGACCTTGCACGAAGATTCGTCAACCTAGAAAAGATCCAGGAAATTGAAGAGCGTGATCGCAACATTAAAGAATTACAGAAAGACAAGCAATTGGCGGTAGATAAGATCAATCTTCAGGACGCCAAGCTCAGGCAACAATTCATCCTGCTCGTTACCGGGCTGATCGGAATTGCTTTATTAATTGTACTTGTTGTAATCTATAACCGATTCTATTCGCGCATCAAGTCACTGAATATCTCAATAAGCGAGAAGAATATCCGCATTGAAGCACAAGCTGCAAAACTTCAGGAAATCAACACTGAGCTCAATCAACTATACCAGGAAGTTTCAGAGCAAAATGAAGAGATTTTGTCTCAAGCCAACGAACTTGCGGAAAGTCATAAAAGTGTAAGCGACATTAATCGCGAGTTGGAACGAATGGTGACAGAGAAAACAGTGGAACTCAGGAATACCAATGACGAGTTGGTAAAACACAATAATGAATTACTTCAGTTTTCCTATACTGTATCACATAATCTGAGAGGCCCTGTTGCCCGTCTGCTTGGATTGTCTACATTGATGGAGTCCGAAAAAGAAATTGAACAGGCGCGTCAATGGATTAAACTTATCCATAAGACCACTTATGACCTCGATCTCATTATCAGGGATCTCAGTAAGATTCTTGAATTACGAAATGAACCACATCAATATCGTGAGCTGGTAGACCTTGAACAGGAATGGAAACAAAGTCTTAGTTTACTACAGGATAGTCTTACTGGTGACGAAACGATAACCACCGATTTTAGTGCGATCTCACAATTGACCACCGTCAGACCTATGCTTCAGAATGTAGTATATAATTTATTAAGCAATGCACTGAAATTCAGATCGCCTGATCGTTCGTTAAAAATAAATGCATCGAGCCGCATTGAGAAAGGTAATATAATTATCGAAGTCTCCGACAATGGACTGGGTTTTGACACGGAGGCACATAAAGAGAAATTATTCAAACTCTACAGACGCTTTCATTCGCATGTAGAAGGTCGTGGTCTCGGACTTTACCTAATTAAATCACAACTAGAAGTTTTACATGGAAGTATTGACGTGAAATCAGTATTGGATAAAGGATCAACATTCACAATTGCATTACCTCTTACACTAAGCCCGGAATTATCTAATTCCATACATCAATAATCTTCCTTTAAATCGCATCCAGGCATTCTTTCTTAAACCAGTTTAAGATTTAAATTAACGCTAATGCCTAAACTTACACCGTTACAAAAAAGAAATATGAATTCTTCGAATACCACTTACATCCAACTCTTTGCACGAATTGTTATCTCTTTTTCATTTCTTTCTGCGGTGGCCGACCGCTTTGGCTTATGGGGTGCTCCAGGTGAGCCATCGGTTGCCTGGGGAAATTGGGCTAATTTTATAGTCTATTCCAATTCAGTTAATTCGTTTGTTCCTATTGCAATAGGAAATGTGCTTGCCATTGCAGCCACTTCAATTGAAACACTGTTGCCTGTGCTACTACTGATCGGTTATAGAATTCGGATATGTGCTATCGCATCAGGCATTCTCCTCTCCTGCTTTGCATTGGCCATGACCATCAGTTTTGGATTCAAGCCACCACTTGATTATTCGGTATGGTCTGCGGCCGCTGGCAGTTTTCTTTTGAGTACAATACAGGAATACCAATATAGTATAGACAATTTATTAGCCCGAAAATAGTTATTGAATCAGTTTCTCGCTTTGGTGAAAATCATCTCCCAGTTCCATTCCCAGGTGTTACCCTGATCAATGGAGTACGCCTGAGACCACTTTGGCTGCTCAGAATCGCGTGCATCCCATTGATACAGCACAAGAATTTCTTTTCTCTTGAATACATCCTTTGCGTAAAATTTTCCAAGCCCGTTTTCGAATGAGCCAGTTACGGGATGCTGATCCATCACCACATTGCCCGTGTCAATCCAATAGATTGTCCAAAGCCGTGTAGTTGGATTGAATAGTCGTACGGCCATGCCTTCAAATGGCTTACCATCAAACGAAGCATAGTAATTTTCTACGTTTCCCATCGCATTCTTTCGCATTTGCAAGACAGACTCGAACTCACTCCACGAATTATTGTTGCTCAATCGTTCATTTAATTTGCGATTATGCACATTCCACTTCCCTTCGAGGAAATCAAAATCAGATAGAGAAGAGGTAGCCGAGGGAATTACTTTCAATTCCTTTGATTCCGAGAGAGTAAAGGCATGCATAGTAGAATTTGATTTCGTGATCTGAGCAGATGAAGGGATAGTTACCAACGATAACATTAGTATCCATGAATAACTTTTAATCATTGATTAGTTCGATTTGATCGCATTTTTAAACTGAGTCTCATACTGAACAATCGCATTCATTGCGTTTTCATCCTTGAATTTCATCTTCAACAAATCAAACGCTTCCTGCCCCCGTGGGTCAGCCAACGTGGCAATCAATAATGCGTTATTAAAAATCACACTGTGATCATTCTCTTCCATCGACTTTTTGAATCGCTCAAAGATCAAGGGATAAGCTGCTTCACTTTTCTTCAGGGAAGCAATAGTCTGTGCAGCGAAAATCCTGAAATCCCAGACCGGTGGTGTCGGTAAATTCCATCTTGACTGACTTAAATCTGACAGGGCTTCAAAAGATATGGCATAGCCTCTTGGATCACCTAGTTCTTTTAATCCTGCCAGTGAACTCATAAGGCTTTGATTCTTCCACGAGGGACGATTGACAAGTTTAGCCAATGCAGCAAATGCCTTCGGGCTCTTCGTTCTTCCCAGTGCCACAGCGGCAGCGTTAACTACACGATCACTGCGATCGCTCAACAAACTGATGTAGAGTTCCGTGTATTTAGCATCACGTGTCAATCCCAGGAAATTAATAGCGGCCGTTCGTACCCATGGTTCATCTTTTTTGATTACAGCCAATAACAATTTAACAGTAGCTGCATCCAGTTGTGCAGATTGAGTCGATTTAATATCAATACCTCTCAATTGTGAGACCGCTGACATTCTGATGCGCCAATACGCATTACTCAACGCAACAGCCTGAAGTACCTTTCTGAATTTCTCAAGATCTGCACCGGATAACTTTCCTTCTGAATGAATCATGGACAATGAATTCATCGCTGCCAGACGAGCCAAGGCATCTTTGCTATTCTGAAATTCATACAAATACTCCTCTATCGTTTTTTCAAAAGTGAATTCTTTGATCCACGTACTTTCAAAATCAAAATTGACAAGCTTTGGCTGACCCGAATTTGAAATAGTAAATACGTTCTCTGGCTTTGCATCCAGCCAAACTGACTCAACCCGGCCATCAATCTCAATTTCTATTTTACCCTGAAAGTATAAAACTTGTGGATAGGGAGAGATTGAATCACGGTGTTGTGTCTGCTTCACTGTAATAATCAATTGTTTATCCGGCTCGCTGTATTTCTTTGATACTTCAAAAACAGGATGTCCCGTCTTATAAACCCACTGATCGAAAAACCAATCCATTGGTTCTCCACTAGCTTGTTCGATCGCTTTACGGAAATCTTCCGTGTTCACTGGTTGATGTGCATTCTTCTCAAAGAAAAGATGAAGCGCCTTTCTCCATTTTTCATCTCCTAAGTGCTTGTGAAGCATTCGCATCACCGAAGCACCACGGTAATACGGAGTATTACTTCCGGTGATATCAGTAGCTTGAGCATAATGACGATCGACTACAGGCTGACGAGTGCCTGCACTCCAGTCTGCCAGGTATGCACCCTGATCAAATGAATGCTGCCAGATTAGAAATTCTGAAATTCCATTTTTATGAATATTGTAAAGTCCGGATAAGTATCTGCTCAATCCTTTGCTCAACCAATAGTGACTCCAATCAACCGGTGTCACATAATTAGCAGTCCATTGTTGTGCTAATGATTCACCTTCCAATCCATCCCACAAGTACAAGAAATCATGATGAGTCCAGTAATCATCAACCATATTTTCTGTTTGTGTTGATACGTTCATTCCACCCACGCCCCAGGGAAGATCCTGAACAAAAACCTGTGAGTAAGTCGAATGAGGATACTTTACTCCTGTGTAGTCAGAATAAAACCGGATCATGTCAGGTAGTCGTTCTACACTGACCTCGGTTGCTTCAGCTTCATCTTTATAACTATAATTACGAAGAGATATTCCATCCTGATTTTGAGAAACATCAGTGTACTCTCCTACTATAAACGAAGTGAGGTGATTGGCATAAGGTGTATCTTCCTTATAATGGAAAGTATGCGTTCCATCAGTGTTATCTTTTCTTTCTGTCAGCTTTCCATTCGAAATCACTGTTAAGTCTTTTTCCACGGTAGCTCTGAACTCAGTCGTTCGAAAATCACTGGGAGAATCGTATCCCGGGAACCAATAACGATTGGATTCAGGTTCGCCCATCGACCAGATTTGCTTTTTTCTTTTTGGCTCGGTTGCTGTTGGCTGAAAAAAACGAAGACCTTTTCCATTGCTTCCACCCGGAGCATTGGGATCATACTCATTAATCCAATTGGTATGGTATTCAATTGAAATAATGATTTCTTCGCCCGATTGATAGGTTCTATCTAATTCAACAGAAAGTGCATCGTTGCGATCACTACCATCATAAGTAAACTTTAATGATATTCCATTGGTGAGTTTAATCTGATTAATGGTAAGCATTCCCGCATCCAGCGAAAATCGGTCTCCGGAATTAAGCAAGGAAAGTGTAATATCCGCTTTACCCATCGCTTGTCTTTGTTTCCAGTCAAATTGCAAGTCGATCGCAATATGCCTGATATCTATTTTCCGGACACGTGTCCATTTCGCATCAGGAAGCTGAGCTTCACTCATAAATGCGAGGCTCAGCATTAGCAAGATCAAAAAGCTAGACTGTTTCATGATTTTCCTCATTTACAAGTGGATAGTTATACTCCATATATTCGGCAGTACCTTTTGCTATTGATTCACCCAACAATTGTCTCACAATAAAAAACGACAGATCGATCCCTGCAGAAATTCCTCCGGAAGTAAAGAGTCGTTCGCCTGATTGAATGAACCGTTTTTCTTTTTGAGAAATCGCCAACGGAGCAATTTCTTTCATGTGATCATATACCTGGTGATGCGTACAGAAGGGCTGATGATCCAGTAATCCAATTTTGCCTACTAAACGCGATCCAGAGCAAATACTAAGTGTGATTTGAGTAGAAGAATGAATTTTACTAATCCAGTCGAGCAGGTGCTGATCGTGCATCACCTTTCGCGTGCCGCCACCTCCTGAGATAATGAGAATATCAATGGGCGGATGATCTTCAATGGAATAATCAGGCATTACTTTCAATCCATTTACCGCGCGAATAACAACTCCATGTCTGGATAATGTGAAAACATTAAATAACATGTCATCATGGAGCTCTGAAGTGACTGAGAATACTTCAAACGGACCGGCAAAGTCCAGCACCTCAGCATCATCAAAAATGAGAATGCCTACATTTCTCTTCATATATGGTTGTTTGATTTACCTGACTGACTGTAATAACCGGATCACCTGTCGTTCACTTTTCAATCCACACTGTTGTGCCATTTGTTTGCGACTCATATCCGGGTTCTTGGAAAACTCACGCAACAATTCCTGACGGATCAATGTGATATATTCATTTACCGTAATGCCTGTTTCTTTTTTAAAAATCCGTGTCATGTTTCTGGTACTCATACACGCAGTTTCCGAAAGCTGATTCAGGGATATTTTCTTCTGAATATTCTCCTGCAAATAATCCTGCGCTTTATGAATGCCGCTATGAATATGATTGCGATACTTCATGAATGCACTTTGCTGGGACTCTCCCCCGCTTCTTCTTAAATAAACCACCAGTTCTCTCGCGACTTTATATGAAATGGTATCATCAGCAATTTTGGCCAGAATATGCAATGCCATATCCACGCCTGCCGTAACACCGGCACTCGTATAGATGCGATCTTCTTCCACGAATAGAATATCTTCAGTAAGATGAATAGCAGGATAACGCTCTTTCAGTTCAGCAGTTCGCTTCCAGTGAGTGGTACACTTACGACCATTGAGCAATCCCGTTGAAGCAAGAAAAAATGCGCCTACACAAATCGAGCAAACATGCACTCCGTTAGAATGAGCTTCCGTAACCCAATTATTAAGATCCAGATTGCTTGTCATCGTTTTTGACATCAGAAAGCTTACCTCTGCACCTGGCACAAAGAGGTAATCACCTTCATTCAATTCGACTTCCTTATAATTTTTAAGAGTGCCCAACGGAAATTCAGCAGAAGCCGTCAAATCTTCCTGGCAAGAACAGAATTCCAGCGAAAGATCAGCGCCATAATCCATGGCTTCCTGGAATACCTGTACTGGTCCAGCCAGATCAAGAAGGTGAACCCGGGGTAAGACAAGGAAGACGATTTTAGTATGTGCCATAGTTGTTTCGGTAGCAAACGTAGAACAAAATCAGCTTCAGTAGTGGACAGTTAAATGACTTTTTGAGCCAATCAAATTCTGAACATAGTATTTAAAATCGATAAAAAACTAATTC
>JBGATZ010000205.1:0-8230 GCA_044228905.1 Cyclobacteriaceae bacterium
GGAATGTTGTTACTGAGCTCGATCATTTCTTACCTGTTTGCCAAATTACTCTTCGGTATAAAGACCAGTTCATATTTTGCCTTATTGCTGGTACTCTTCTCTAATGCCGTTTTCCTTGCAGGCTTCATGACTTTCCTTGCTCATTTTGTAAAGACTGAACGCGCGGCAGGAGGTCTGAGCTGGGGTGTGTTGCAGGTACTGGCATGTTTCAGTGGCATTATGTTTCCGGTTACGGTGATGCCATCGTGGATGAAGGTCATGTCTGATTTTAACCCTGTGACCTGGAGCGTAAAAGCAATGGAGATCGCACTATGGAAGGAAGTGACTTTTAAAGAAATGGTACTGCCTGTGGGGATTCCGATTTTTGCGGGGGTATTATTATTCAGTCTCAGTGTGTACCTCTTCAGATGGACTTCTCAAAAATGACTAGTTATCCTTCATTTTTTCAAGAGCTTTAACCTGAGCTGTTTTCAAGGCTTGTTCAGCACTGACTTCAATATCAGGAGATACGCCAGTGCCTTCCCAGTTGGCGTTAGTAACCGGACTTGTTGTGCGGCCTTGCGGGATTCTTAAATAAAATTTATCCGTAGCGATTACCGATCCGGTGAGGTGAGCGCCACCAGCTGTCTTCTCCCCTACAATCGTGACACGCTTCAGTTGTTTGAGTTCATAACTGAATGCCTCGGCTGCTGAAAACGTTTTGCTACTGGTTAATAGATACAAATCTACTTCAGGCCTTCGCACTCCAGCCACATTCGCTAATGTCCATGATTCTGTTTTCACATTTTTGGGTCTATTGTAGTGATCTCCCAAATGCACGGGTTGCGCTGAAAAAAAGTAACTGGCAAGAAGCTGAACCATTTCAGGTGAACCGCCATCATTCTGACGTAAGTCGATAATTATTGCGCTTACGTTGCGAAGAAAGTTCATGGTCGCAGCCAATGTCTCTGCGCTATACTTTGGATCAACAAACTCTCTCAAATCAAGATAACCGATGTTGCCCTCCAGAATCTTTACTTCTCTGAATCCATAATTATCCAGCTTCAATTGTTGCTCCAGTTCTTTGATCCATTCATTTTCTTCTTTTTCTCTGTCTTCCTGCTTTAACGAATTTTCACGTGCAATCACAGAAGGATTATAAACTACCATCAGATGCTTATCCTTGCTAATATCCCGAAGGTCACCGGTAAGCTGACGGGCAAGTTCATTTGGATCAACCAATGAATTGTATTTCCCTTCCTTCAGATTTGCTTTTAGTTTAGCGGCCATGCGATCCGCCACTTCCGGAAATACATAATTTTTCTGAAGCTTCTTATTGATGGAATCAATGGTCGTGGTAATTTCTTTCCTGGTGAGCTTTGATCCTTCAGTCTGAGCACGAACATCGTGACCGATAAACAAAATCAAATTAGTGATGATACCGACCACAACATAGCTGAGCTTGATTTTCATAAACTTATCGGATGCATTATTTCCAGAAGGCATCTTTAACAAGTTAAGGAACTTTGTTCACAAAGTTATTTCCAAAGTAATGCGACTCATTTTTGCTGTAGGTTAAATACGGTGCCTGCCGGATCCATGATCCAATGCATATTTTCAGGTAACTCTTCGATTTCATCACACGTCTCCACTCCTTCTGATTTCAAATAGCTGGTCGCCTTTTCTACGTTGGGCACTACCAATTGAAGCCATGTTTCAGAATGAGTGTAATTATCAACACAATCGAGCCAGATGATGTTATTACCAAATTTCACTTCGTATGTTCTTGAAACTGTTGGATTCTCAATCGGTTTTTCAACAACCTCCAGCTTCAGGATATCGCGATAAAAAGCAACCGTAGATTCATATTTGCTTTTCGGTATCTTGATTGCAATATTAATTCCAGCTTCAAATTTTGTCTCCATGATTTCATTTAATGTTACTCTAATCTGATTTTAATGCTGCATTCAATTATTCATTGACAGCCAGCGAATATATAATTAGAGTTAAAAGAAAACACACATTCATCACGACAAATAAAAAAATGCCACGACTTAGGTCATGGCATTCCATCAATTAAAAAAAACACCCCCGAAAATCAATTATTCTTATATACCTTATCCAGGAACAGATAACGCGCATCATCTTTTGCATCTACTGATTTTGAAGTAGCATCAATCACCATCACCGGAGGTGTAGTGTCGTTTGCTTCAGCCTTTGGCCATTCAGGAAGTTTATCTCCATTGGGATTTCCTTTGATGATAAAGTTCGCGAAGTAGTTAAACATGGTTTCAGAAGCAGCATAGTCTTCTTTCGTCCAGGCATAATCCTTGATCAGGTCAAGATTACCCATGCAGTATTCAATCTCCATGGCATGTGGCGCTCCTACCGCTTCAGGCATCTTTGGTGCTTCCTGCCCTTTCTCCAATGTACCTCCTGCCAGGCCTGATACACGCGTCTGATCTACCAATGGAGGTCTGAGCTTGCTGAACAAATAGCGATACACGGGTTGTGAGCTATTCTTGCGATGAAGGTCAAACCATTTCCATGTGCTGTAAGAAATAAACCGATCGGATGCCAGTTGGGTAGCTGCCACTTCCAGATCTCTTGGAGTAGTTCCTTTTGAATAAAGCTTCAATACTTCTTCTGCATCAGCAGCAACCGGATAAGCTTCCTTCACTTTCTTTACATACTGCTCTTCGGTAGGCGGACCTTGCAGAAATGCAATGCCAGGAATCTCTGCCGAGTTCCATCCCAACAGCAACGGAACCTGTGCCTGTTCTTTTGCTTTGAATACTTCCGGAATTGTTTTCGTGATTACATAACCATCAATTACTGTCGGGAATCCAAATCGTTTTGATTCCTGGTACATCTCATACAATTCTCTGGTGCTCAATGCACGCAATTGTGCAAGAGTAGGATAACCTGCTTTGGTGGCAAACTCCTGTCCTACCTTTTCTGCTTCAGCTAATGGAACTGGTGCCAATGTTGGATTGATTCCTGCGCCACTTTCACCGATCGCTCCGGCAATTAGGTTCTTTGAAAGCGGTGAAGCCATCTGTGCACTCACTGCGATAGAACCAGCGGACTCACCGGCAATCGTTACCCGTTTAGGATCGCCACCGAATGCAGCAATGTTTTTCTGCACCCACTTCAATGCTTCATTCTGATCAAGCAATCCATAATTGCCTGAAGCTTTGTAAGGTGCTTCTTTACTCAGCTCGGGATGAGCAAAGAATCCGAAGATGTTTAAGCGATAGTTAACCGTAACTACGACAATTCCTTTCTTCGCCATATTAGCTCCATCATAACGTGGCTCTGATCCGTCACCAGCAACAAAGCCACCACCGAAGAAATACACCAATACCGGGAGTCCTTTGGTATCCCGCTTTGCAGGGGTCCAGACATTCAGGTAAAGGCAGTCTTCACTCAATCCATTTGAACGAGAGCCCATATCTCCAAACACAATCTCCAGGGATCCAATGGCTGTGGAGCTTTCCATCTCAACTCACCCACAGGAGGCTTGGCAAATGGAATTCCGAAATACATCTGAAGGCCAGACTTGGTGTCATAATTCCCTTCAACAGTTCCTTTTTCAATTTTGGTTTGCACACCAAATGTATTGATTGTCTGAGCATTAACACTCATAACAAAGAGTAAAACAGGAATCAAGAGATTGACTGTTTTAATGGTTTTAGAGTAGCGTTTCATTATTGTCTCAATTTGTAACAATAATAATAGCTTTTTGGAAATTCCCCACTTATTTTTGAAAAATCAGGCAGGCTTTAAGGATGAACGGAAAGGAATACTTATCAAACATTGCATACGACTCGGTGATCATTGGGTTTTCAGGAGCGCAGTTGAAGGTATTAATTATGGAATACCACAACACGAAGCTCTTTGCATTGCCGGGGGGTTTTGTTCGTAAAGATGAAGACCTCGATGCAGCCGTGCGAAGAGGACTTGCAGAACGTACAGGCCTAGCCAATATCTACCTTGAACAGTTTCATACCTTCGGCAGTATGAGCAGGTATAAGCCCGAAGTGATGAGCACAATATTGAAAGCTAACGGTCATGATACCGAAGGACGTTTGAACTGGATGCTGGATCGGTTTATTTCAGTAGCGTATTATGCGCTGATCAATTACAATGACGTAACTCCCAAACCCGATGCACTTTCTGATTCGTGCACGTGGTATTCCATCGATCAATTACCTCCATTGATTCAGGATCACGCGGATATTGTGAGCAAGGCCATTCAAACTTTGCGCGAAAACCTGAACCGAAAACTCGTAGGCATGAATCTGCTTCCCGATAAATTCACAATGAAGGAATTGCAACATGTCTATGAGGCAATCTTAGGGAAGAAGTTAAGACGAACCACTTTTCAGCGTGAGATGCTAGGTTCTGATTTATTGATTCGTCACGAAAAATTGTATTCCGGTAAGGCGCATAAAGCTCCGTATTTGTATAGCTTCCATGCTAAATAGAGATTATTTTGAAGAACAACGTACGAGCGTAAGCTTGTGGCAACGTGTTGGAAACACGTGCAATTATGTATCGCACGCGTTAAAAAACGCCCGCGAAAAAAAATTATTTTAAAACGAGTTGACTGTACAACCGGTCTAATGTCTCAGCTGCGTTGGCACATAATCCGGGGTGTACTTTAGAAGTTTGTACAACAGTGCTGCGTGTGGCAGTGAGCCAGCGAAATCGTTCGGCAATAGAAAGCTTACCAATTGTTCCTCCATCCACTCCTCCTTTACAAATGCGTTCGAAAGATTGAAGCTGCTCACGTAATTCATTGAGATCAACTTTGGGACAGATTACTTTCAATCGAGGTTCATCCAATTCAAAACGAAGCTGAAGAAATTTCTCTTTCGCGCAAAGTAAGATCACCCCGATATTGAGAAACTCTTCCCGTTCCACCATGGGCATGAAGCGAATGACTGCGTATTCAAATAGCTGATTCTCTTGCATGTTTTGCTTCTTTGATGAAAGAATCGGTATTTGAAAGACGAATCTCTAAAAACTCGGCATAGGCATTCCGGTGTTCTTCTATGGATGAAAAATTGAGCTCATTCACTAACCACGAATCAGGAATGAGATTGACAATCGCTCTGATTTTTTCATTGGTTAGCATTGACCGAAATACGGTATCCACTTCTTCAATCTCTTTTGCTTTATAGAGCAACACATGATCCTTCACATGTGTGAAGGGTTTAGTGGCTTGCTCCTTCCAGTTATTCCATGAATGATGAAAGTACAAAGCAGCCCCATGATCGATCAGCCACAACTCCTTATGCCACCAGAGCATATTCGTATTGCGCGCGGTACGATCTACGTTGAGTAAAAAGCAATCGAGCCACACAATTTGTGAAGCCAGTTTCGAATCAATGGAAACAGCAAGCGGATCGAAGGTAATTGCTCCTGACAAATAATGTAGCGCTAAGTTCAGGCCAGTACTTGCCTTTAACAAATCCTGAATTTCTTCATCGCCTTCAATCCGACCGAACGCTGCGTCCAGTTCGGCAAACACAATTTCAGGAACACGAAGGCCAAGTGTGCGGGCTATTTCTCCGCCAATCAATTCTGCGATGAGAGCTTTAGGTCCCTGACCCGCACCACGAAATTTCAGAACATATAGAAACTGATCGTCCGCTTCTGCAATAGCAGGCAATGAACCTCCTTCCCGCAAAGGGGTTACGTAGCGGGTCACGTTATCGGTGCGAAGCTGAGGTGAACTCATTCTTAAAAGTCAGATAGTATTATCGAGTGCAATAATACTAAAGAGTCGCTACTTCAACCTAATCATTACAATTTATCCGGCACTTGAATCATCCGAAAGTTTATCACCTGAATAACTTTTAATAGTACCGGAATTAAGCTTTATTTTAATTTCATTTCCCAGTACGTGAATGATTTCTCCTTCGCCATCCGGAGTAATGACACGTTGTCCCGGCACGAATTTAGTTTTGGCTTTATTTTCCATGGTGGCTTGTTTTGATCATTTGCCCAAAACAGGTGCCTGACAAATTAGTTACGAATCTGACAAAAAAAATAAAGATTATGGTTTGAAGGGGTTGATTTTCCTCAAGTAAAGCAGACGGTCACACCATGTCTATCTGTCGTTTACCAAATCGTTCAGCGAACTGTTTGGAGAAATAATTGCTGTTATCAAAACCAACCCGTGCGGCAAGCTCTACCACCTTGTTTACTTTTCTATCCGTCAACAACTTATATGCTATCTTCAAGCGAATTTCTTTAATGAGTTGCGCTGGTGTCATGCCGGTCAGTGCTCCGCATTTGCGATACAATTGCCGCTCGCTCATAGCCAGGTGATCAGCGAGATCACCAATACCTAATAACGCGTTCTGTATGCGCTGCTCAACAAATTCCTGAACCTTTTGCAGGAATACCTGATCTTCCGTGACAACGGTCACCTCTTCCTCTTTTTCAACTGGCTTCGCTTTCCATTGATTTCTGATCTGCTGATTGGTAAGCAGATTATGAATGCGGATCTTTAGTTCCTTTGCATTGAATGGTTTTATGATGTAATCATCTACACCCAATGTTAATCCTTGCAATAAATCTTCTTCTGAAGCTCTTGCAGTGAGCATCACTACTGGAATGCTTTTAAGT
Organism: Cyclobacteriaceae bacterium; assembly: GCA_044228905.1. Lineage (GTDB taxonomy): Bacteria > Bacteroidota > Bacteroidia > Cytophagales > Cyclobacteriaceae > ELB16-189. The sequence goes on from JBGATZ010000205.1 coordinate 6,622, forward strand.
TGATCGCTACTCTTCAATTGATTGAGTAATTCATATCCATCCATTTCGGGCATCATCACATCCGATAGAATTAAATCGGGCTGAAATACTTTTAATTTCTTCAGCGCCTCTTTCCCGTTCACTGCCTCTTCCCAGACTACGTTCTTACCTAGTATTTCTTTCAGATAAAAACGCATCTCTTCATTATCTTCTACCAAAAGTATTTTGGGATTCCCTTCCAGTCCACTCCGTTCGGGTTCTGAGCTTTCGTCCACTGGTAACATTTCATCACGATCTTCGACCTGATCTGTGATTGGAAAATGAAGCGTAAAGCAGGTTCCTTCATTTGGATTGCTGGTTACAAATACTTCTCCATCGTGCAAAACGGTAAACTCCTTTACCAGCGAGAGGCCAATCCCTACCCCTTGCGAATTCTTATATTCGGTATAACCACTTTGGTAAAACCGATCGAAAATAAACGGAAGATCATCCTGCCTGATCCCCACACCAGAATCTGATACCCAGATAATGACCTTATCCTTGTTCGAATTGAGCTGGCCTTCTACTTTAATCCATCCGTTCTCTTTATTAAATTTCAGCGCATTGTAGATCAGGTTATTGATAATCTTTTCAAACTTATCTTCATCGAGAGCAAGCACAACTCCCTGAAGAGCGGACGCATCATAATGGAGCTGGATGTTCTTTTTTACCAATAAGGATTCAAATGCCATTACAACCCGGTTAAGCAACGGAAGCACTTCTTTATTCTTTCTTTTCAGAACAGTACCACCACTTTCAAGTTTAGACAAATCCAATACTTCATCCAGCAGCGAATTCAGTCTTCTGCTACTACCCAGTGCGACCTCCATTTTTTGATCCTTTAAAAGAGAAGGTAACTCGTCCTGCATCAGTTCAAGCATTCCATTTAGAAGGGTAACGGGTGTACGTAATTCATGCGATACATTCGCAAAAAATCGTGCTTTGGTATCCGCAGCTTGCTTCAACTGAATCGATTGTTCTTCAATGGTTTTCTTTTGGAGTGCCAGCAGCTCACTTCTTCGCTTGGCGCGGAGAAATGCTATGATGATTACAGCAGATGCAGCAATGAATACCAGTAACGCGATGCCAAGTGCCCATTGTACTTTACGATCGCTCTCTGATCTTAACTTTTGAAGCTGATTTTCATTAGCCAATCGTTCTTGCTCCGCTTCAGCTTGTGATACCTGGAATTCCTTTTCTAGCAATCCAAGTTTGCTTTTCTGCTGAGGTCCACTGAGGCTGTCTTTCAATGCAATGAACTGTGTCTGATGATTGTATGCTTTCTGAAACTGATTCATCGCGGCATAGGTATGAAAGAGATCGAAGTTGGCTTCTTTTGCTACATCCAGAAATTTAGATTTATTGGCCATCGCCAAAGCCTGCAACGAATTCCTCTCCGCTTCTTTATAGTTCTTCATCAGAAAGTAGGCCTCTCCCATCTGACGATAACAAGTAGAAACACCCCAATCGTCTTCCAGTTTGGAATAACCTGCCAGTGCTTTTTTGAATAACTCAATCCCTTCTTTATGCTTTCCCATGTGAGTGAACGTATTACCTTTATTGAATGTCAGTACCACGTTACTGGCCTCGT
>JBGATZ010000206.1:0-8224 GCA_044228905.1 Cyclobacteriaceae bacterium
TGAACAATGATTTTGCAGCTTACTACATTGGTGGCCTTCGCCTGAACTGGAATGTGTCTTCGTTGTACACTAATGGTAAAGAGCGGGAAATACTTCAGATCAATCAAAGTTCACTTGAAATTCAAAAGGCTGCGTTTATGTTCAACACACGCGTGAACCTGAAGCAGCAAAATGCCGAAATGGAAAAATGGCAGGCACTGATGACTACCGATAATGATATCATCGCATTGCGAGAGAGTGTGAAGAATGCTTCGAAGAGTCAATTGGAAAATGGTACAGCGACCACGAATGATTACCTCACTAATCTGAACGCTGAAGATCAGGCGCGACAAAATTTATTGTTGCATCGTACTCAGTTTCTTTTAGCGCAATATAATTATCAGAATACAACCGGAAATTAATAATGACAATTCATAACTCAATCAATATGAGTACAATCAATAAACTTACTGCCGCAGCAATATTCTCTTTGCTCATTGCGTGCAGCGGAAATGAAAATTCATTCGATGCTTCGGGAACTTTTGAAGCAGTTGAAACAGTCATCTCGGCCGAGGCAACAGGAACCATTAAGGAACTGAATCTGGAAGAAGGCCAGGAGCTGAAAGCCGGAGCCCGTATTGGTTATATCGATAGCGTGCAACTCTATCTGAAAAAGAAACAGCTCGATGCACAGATCGGTGCGCTGTTGAGCAAGCGTCCGGTAGTTTCTGTTCAGCTGGCTTCTTTGCAGGCGCAGTTAAAGACAGCCGAGAAAGAAAAAGACCGTTTTACACGTCTGGTGAAATCGGATGCCGCTACACAAAAGCAACTCGATGATATCAACGCTCAGATTGAATTGCTTCAAAAGCAAATCGAAGCACAACGATCTTCACTGGATATTTCCCGGGAAGGATTGGATAAGGACACCAATCCACTGGTGGCGCAAATACAACAGACCAACGATCAGTTGGCGAAATGTAAACTGGTCAATCCGGTGAACGGAACGGTGCTGATCAAATATGCAGAAGCCAACGAGATGGCCACAACCGGAAAGCCACTTTACAAAATTGCCGATTTATCTGTGCTTACGTTACGTGCTTACATCAGTGGGAATCAATTGCCAAAGGTAAAGCTCAATCAAAAAGTGAAAGTGAATACGGATGATGGCACTGGTGGTTATAAAGTAACAGATGGAACGATCACGTGGATCAGTGACAAAGCAGAGTTCACACCAAAGACCATTCAAACCAAGGATGAGCGTGCCAACATGGTGTATGCCATAAAGGTGAGGGTTGTCAATGACGGTTCGTACAAGATTGGCATGTACGGAGAAATAAAATTCTAACCGATGGCGCACGTAGTAGTCGATCATATTGTAAAGACCTACAACAAGGGAGAGGTGAAAGCAGTGGATGATATTTCATTCGCTGTAGAGAAAGGAGAATTGTTTGGGTTGATTGGTCCGGATGGAGCGGGCAAGACGAGTATTTTCAGAATGCTCACTACGGTGTTGCTGCCGGATGGGGGAAGCGCCTCGGTAAACGGCCACGACATTGTAAAAGATTATAAGTTGATTCGTGAAGAAGTGGGTTATATGCCAGGGAAGTTTTCCCTTTATCAGGATCTTACGGTGGAAGAGAACCTGAACTTCTTTGCAACCGTCTTCAACACTACGATTGAAGATAACTACGATCTCATTAAGGACATCTATGTACAGATCGAGCCATTCAAAACACGGAGAGCAGGAAAGCTTTCCGGTGGAATGAAACAGAAGCTGGCGTTGTGCTGCGCATTGATTCATCGTCCTACGGTTTTGTTTCTGGATGAACCGACTACCGGTGTAGATACCGTTTCCCGTAAGGAATTCTGGGAAATGCTGAAACGCTTAAAACAACAGGGCATCACCATTCTGGTTTCTACTCCGTATATGGACGAAGCAACAATGTGTGAACGCATCGCATTGATGCAGTCCGGAAAAATATTGTCAATAGATACTCCGGAAAATATCACGAAGAAGTACGATCAGAAGTTGTATGCGATCAAGGCACAAGCCATGAGTCAGCTGCTTTACGATTTACGATCAATTGCTGAAGTCACCAGCTCCTATGCATTTGGTGAATTTCATCACATAACATTGAATGAAGAAGATTCAAAGCCTTCAGTAATTAAACAGCTGGAAGCAAAGGGACATCAGGACATTGAGTTGAAGGAGATCACACCTACCATTGAAGATTGTTTCATTAAACTGATGAACCGCTCATGACCAGTGAAATTGTAATACAAACGAACAAACTCACCAAGCGCTTCGGTGATTTTATCGCTACCAATGAAATTACATTCGATGTGTATGGAGGTGAAATCTTTGGTTTTCTGGGAGCAAATGGAGCCGGAAAAACAACCGCTATGCGTATGTTATGCGGACTATCTACACCCACATCGGGAAGTGCAACAATTGCAGGGTTTGATATCTACAAGCAAACGGAACAAATCAAGCGCAACATTGGCTACATGAGCCAGAAGTTTTCGTTGTATGAGGACCTCACAGTGATCGAAAACATTCGCTTCTTCGGTGGTATTTATGGAATGTCGGATAAAGCCATTAAAGAGAAGTCGGATTTGTTAATTGAGACACTGGGCTTGAAAAGTGAATCAAAAAAGCTGGTGGGTTCGTTGCCTTTGGGCTGGAAACAGAAGCTGGCATTTTCGGTGGCCATCTTTCATGATCCGAAAATTGTATTTCTGGATGAACCGACCGGTGGAGTAGATCCAATTACACGCAGACAATTCTGGGATCTGATTTATGCCGCATCCGACAAAGGGATTACGATTTTTGTGACTACGCATTATATGGATGAAGCTGAATACTGCAATCGCATCTCCATGATGGTGGACGGTGTGATGAGAGCGCTGGATACACCTTCCAATCTGAAGAAACAATTCTCAGCAGAATCAATGGATGAAGTGTTCTTTGAAATGGCACGAGGCGCAAAACGAAAAGCAGATTAGCGAAATAGATATGAAACAATTTCTCACATTCGTTCGAAAGGAATTTTATCACGTGTTTCGTGATTCGAAAACATTGCTTTTGCTTTTTGGAATGCCCATTGCACAGATAGTGCTTTTTGGTTTTGCGCTGACGAACGAAATCAAGAATTCCAATATAGTAGTTTGTGATTATGCCAATGATGAAGCATCCACGCGCATTATTGAAAAATTATCAGTGAGCAAAAGCTTTGATTTGCAACGCACACTTTTGAGTCATCAGCAAATTGAAGAATCGTTTAGGACAGGAAAGGTAAAACTCGTTGTTGTATTTCCTGCCAATTTCAATAACGATCTTCTTCACCAGAATAAAGCGCAGGTGCAAGTCATTGCTGATGCTTCAGATCCGAACACAGCGAATGCATTGACCGGATATGCGAGCAATATTATCATGGATTATCAGAAAGAGATTCTGGGTACCAATTCCATTCCTTATCAAATCAATACCGATGTACAGATGATTTATAACCCGGAACTGAAAGGAGTCACGAACTTTGTTCCGGGAGTAATGGCGCTTGTACTGTTGCTGGTTTGTGTATTGATGACTTCGGTATCTATTGTGAAAGAAAAGGAAAATGGTACGATGGAGATTTTACTGGTGTCACCGTTTAACCCGGTTCTGGTAATTATCTCGAAAGCGGTTCCTTATTTCGTTCTGTCGTTAGTTAATCTGACGGTCATCTTAATATTGAGCGTTACGCTTATGGATATGCCGATCAATGGAAGTATCCCGTTGCTTTATTTTGAAAGCTCGTTGTTAATTCTTACGGCACTTTCATTGGGCCTGCTCATTTCCAATAGCACCAATTCGCAGCAGTCAGCCATGCTGATTTCACTAATGGGAATGCTGATGCCCACCATGATGTTCACCGGGTTTATGTTTCCGATCGAGAATATGCCACTGCCATTGAGAACGATCTCCAACATTGTTCCCTCGAAATGGTACTACATCATTGTAAAATCAATTATGATCAAAGGCTTGGGTTTCTCTGCCATCTGGAAAGAGACATTGATCTTGGTTGGTATGACTACGGTGTTATTAACGATCAGCATCCGGAAATTTAAAATCAGATTAGCATGAGAACACTGAAGTTTTTATTGCAGAAGGAGTTTCGTCAGATTTTTCGCAACACGGCTATTCTGCGATTGATCATCGCCTTACCCATTATTCAGTTGATGGTATTACCGCTGGCGGCAGATTTTGAAATCAAGAATATCAATATTTCGATTGTAGATCACGATCATTCACCGTATTCACAAAAGCTCGCGGACAAAATTATAGCCTCGGGCTATTTTAAGATGAATGACTATGGCGATTCCTTTGATCAAGCCTTTCAGCAATTTCAGAAAGACAAATCGGATCTCATCCTCGAAATTCCGAAGAACTTCGAACACGACCTGGTACGTGAAAATCAATCGAACTTATTAGTGGCTGTGAATGCCATTAATGGAACGAAAGCTTCGGTAGGCAGTGCTTATCTCGCCCGTATTATCTCGGAGTATAATAATCTCATCCGGTTGGATTGGCAACAACCTTCACGTAGTAACTCCATGCCGACCATCGAAATTACATCGCTCAACTGGTTCAACCCGTTTTTGAATTACCCCTTCTTTATGGTGCCTGGAATTCTGGTTGTATTGGTTACAATGGTTGGATCATATATGTGTGCTTTAAATATCGTGAAGGAAAAGGAGGTAGGTACAATTGAACAAATCAATGTAACGCCAATCAGGAAGTATCACTTCATATTGGGTAAACTCATTCCCTTCTGGATCATCGGAATGTTCGTTTTTTCATTAGGACTGTTCGGAGTGGCGCGCATTGTTTATGGCATTGTGTCGGTCGGTTCATTGGGGGTGCTGTATTCGTTCCTTGCGTTATACCTGGTTGCACTGTTAGGAATCGGATTATTGGTATCAACCTATTCGTCAACCCAGCAACAGGCCATGTCATTGGCTTTCTTCCTCATGATGATTTTCCTGTTGATGAGCGGGCTCTTCACCTCGGTTGATTCCATGCCCGGGTGGGCGAAGTGGATCTCCCGGGTCAACCCGGTTACCTATTTCATTGATGTGGTCCGGATGGTGGTGTTAAAAGGAAGTGGCTTTCGCGACATCAAAGAGCACATGTTGATCATGACAGGCTTTGCCGTACTTTTCAACAGCTGGGCGGTATTCAACTATCGTAAAACAAATTAGTGAAGGATGGGCGAACCTATCTTCGGTCAAACTTAATGTTCTTTATTCTTCCTCTCGATAATCGGAATCCCGTTATCTTTCCGTTTTCAGAATCAAACTTTAATATACCCATATCGCTACGGAACGCATCAGGAGCAACCAGGTCGGGAAGAATAGCAAAATCCCCCAAACGCATGTGATGCATTACTAATTGGTTATTGATGTAATCGATTTTGTATTCTGTTCCAAACTCTTCACTATAATAAGTTCCTGCGTATTTCTCCAAAGCCGGAAAGTCAGTCTTCAGAGGCGTAACTTTCGGAGCCACATTTCCCCGGTAACGCAATGAAGTCACAGTGCCCGTTTTGTCTTTGATGAACGTCATGGAAGAACTGTAGCCATCAATCCAGATTACAGAATCAGATTTAGGCAAAGTTGGAAATGCAGGTTCACCGTTGGCCTGTGTCATCAGTACACCATTTTCCAATTTAAGCGTCACATACCATCCTTCACCAAGCTGATACGTGCCTTCCTGTTTTTTAGCAACGGTTTCGTTTAACTTAACAGTAGGCAGGTTCTTGCTGTCGTCTGATTGCGCAGCGTCTGATTTGAATTTCTTTTTCAGAATAACTTTTGCTACATCGATCGCGCTTCCGCGGGAATTGAACCCCCCTGAATTTCCTAACAGAATGATGGACAGTTTTTCATCGGGAAAATTCATGATCACAGTGGCATAACTCGCCCACCCTCCGGTATGCGTTACCGTCTTGAGCCCACCGGCCTCACCCAAGCCCAGGCCAAAGGCGTAAGTATTCTTGTCTCCGTTATTCAACGGAACAGTTTCAAGCATGCGAAGATAAACCGGATTTTTTGCAGTCACTTGTGCATCAAAATGAATTACCCATTTACATAAGTCATCGACATTGGTAAACAAGGAACTTGATCCAAGTGCGGTAAGGCCTGTCATGTTTTTATGATACTCATTGCCTTCTTTATAATAGGAGTAAGCCATGTTTTTAATCAGCTTGCTGTGATCATCCAGGAAATGTGAACTGTTCATTTGAAGTGGTGTGAAGATGTTGGCATCCGTCCACTCACGGAACGATTTACCCGTTACCTTTTCTACAATCAACGCGAGTAGGTTATACCCCGTGTTACTGTAAGAATATTTTGATCCAGGTTCGAAGTCCAGTTCTTTCTGATGTTTCACCATTCGCTGAATGTCTTCAAAGGAAAATACTTCATCCCATCGCCATCCGGCTACATTCAATCCTTCCGGCCAGTCGCGTAAACCGCTGGTGTGATGCACCAGGTGATTGATTGTAATCGTTTTTCCGAAGTCAGGTACTTCGGGGAGATATTTATGAATGTCGTCCGTCAATGAGAGTTTACCTTCCTGCACCAACATGCTGATGGCAAGTCCGGCAAATTGCTTGGATACAGAAGCGATGTCAAATATCGAAGAAGAAGTATTGGGGATGTCGTATTCCAGATTCGCCAGGCCATAACCCTTTTTGAAGATCACTTTGCCATTTTGAACAATACCGGCAGCAAGACCTGCTCCCGTTTTATTGTTATACTTTTCGAAGAGGGCATCCATCTTCAACGCAAGTGAATCGGGTTTCTTTTGTGCAACAGATACGCCTGAAAGCAGTAAAAAAAAGAGAGCAGAAAGTGTCTTCATAAGCAGGGGTATAGATTGGATAGCCAAATTATAAGAAGTAGAATAATGTTGTGTTTACAAGATAGTACTTCATTAAAACAAAAAAGTTTCTTTCTACCTTTATAGTTACCCTTAAAATAATTTTCGAGTGAATTTCACTTTTTTAGAAGTTCAGCCCAGTGCTTCCGTACAGATTGAGGCATTGTTGAAGAACAATGTCATCGGTACACCCGGACGGAGTATGCTCTATCAGCATTTGGGAGTAGATCACAAGTTGTATCGTATTGATAAGCCTCATTTCGTGTCGGTGCGAAGAAATGAATCAATAGTGGGTACGTGCTGTTTTTGTGAACGCGATTTCGAAGGAACCACCGGATTTTACGTCAGGTACTTTGCTTTCAGTACTGGTTTTCGCATCACGAAAATTCCAGTGTCGCATTCACGACACAAGCAATCCCGGCTTCGGTCTGAGATCATTGAATTACTGAATGGAAAGAAATTGCTGGAAAAGAGAGATAGCGCTTTTTTTTATTATGCGTATGTTGATCCGCGCAATCCACGGTCAGCAAGATTATGTGAAGAGTTTGACTTCGTCCCGGTTCGAAAGTATGTGACTAAACTTTTCTCCCGCATTTCTCCACAGCAGCATCATCTCAGTATAAATGAATTGCCCTCATCTTCTGAAAGAATACGCACCTTGCTTTTTTCTTTCTACCTTTATAGTTACCCTTAAAATAATTTTCGAGTGAATTTCACTTTTTTAGAAGTTCAGCCCAGTGCTTCCGTACAGATTGAGGCATTGTGGAGAAATCCTCGCAGGAGTTCAGGTACATCCGGATGCCTGGCAGATTCTGGCATTGCCTGGAAACAAGGGCAAGACCATGCTGAAGTTATTTGACCGTATTCCTTTTATCTCCCGACTATTGTCATCGCACTTCCGGTTTCTTGCAGTAGAAGGAATTTATTATAAGAAAGGACAGGAAAAGGTATTTGAAAAATTGATGGAGACACTCCTGCATCGGTATTCGCTAAACACCGCTGTAATGGTGGTGGATACGTGTTCTTCGCTTTATGAATTGATGGGCCAGATCGATCTTGGCCTGCTGGCCAGAATTTCTCCTGAAGTGCAGGGCAATGTGATTGCCCGGTATCAAAACGTGAATGAGAAATTTATTCAGCAGCAAAAAAACAGACCCTCTTATATTTCTGTTCACGATCTGTCATGATACCAGTGAAGACAATTTATGATGGTAAAGTTTTGTCGGAATAATTAATAATATCTTGGTAGATTTAAGTAAATGAAAATAATTACCCCGCTCCTGCTACTGGCCCTTTCCGTTTCTGCTTTTGCGCAGGTGGATT
>JBGATZ010000207.1:0-8585 GCA_044228905.1 Cyclobacteriaceae bacterium
CGCAACAAAGATCAGAGAAGAGTTCCCGATCCTTCATCAGAAGGTGAATGGAAAGCCATTGATCTATTTTGATAATGCGGCTACCAATCAGAAGCCAAAGAGAGTAATCAATGCCCTGACTCAGTATTACGAAGGGTTTAATGCGAACATTCATCGTGGCATCCATACTTTGGCTGAAAAGGCAACTAAGGCATTCGAAGAAACCCGCCACGAAGCACAGAAGTTTATCAATGCACAGCACGTAGAAGAGATCATCTTCACACGTGGTGTAACGGAAAGTATTAACCTTGTGGCATCTTCTTATGGAAGAGCATTTTTAAATCAGGGAGATGAAATTATCATCTCAGGTTTAGAGCACCATTCAAACATTGTTCCATGGCAATTGATTGCCGAACAACGTGGAGCAATGATCAAAGTCATTTCCGTTAATGAGAATGGAGAGCTGGATCTTAATGCTTACAAGAAATTACTTTCTTCCAAGACAAAAATTGTAGCACTCAATCATGCTTCAAATAGTTTAGGAACAATCAACCCGATCAAAACAATCATCGACCTGGCCCACAATGCCGGTGCAGTAGATTTAGTTGACGGTGCACAGGCAGCAGCCCATTTGGAAATTGATGTGCAGGCTTTGGATTGCGATTTTTATTGTGTCTCGTCTCACAAAATGTACGGCCCTACAGGCACCGGTTTTCTCTATGGCAAAAAAGAACTGTTAGAGAAAATGCCTCCTTACATGGGTGGCGGTGAGATGATCAAAGACGTTACGTTTGCCAAAACTACTTTCAACGATCTGCCTTATAAGTTTGAGGCAGGCACACCAAACATTGGCGATGTAGTGGCATTCAAAGAAGCGTTTCTTTTTATCAATGAGTTAGGAAAAGAAAACATTGCTGCGCTGGAACATGATTTACTTCAATATGCCGCAGAGCAATTATCAAAAATTAAATCGGTAAGATTGATCGGTACAGCAAAAGAAAAAGTAAGCGTTCAGTCTTTTGTGATCGAAGGCATTCATCATTTTGACATTGGTCAGATGCTGGATGCACGAGGTATTGCAGTTCGTACCGGGCATCATTGTACACAACCTTTAATGGAGTGTTTCAATATTGAAGGAACCGTGAGAGCATCATTCTCCATTTACAATACCAGACAGGAGATTGATCAATTAGTGGAAGGAGTTGACCGCATTGTCAAATTCATGAAATGAGCATCAACGAAATACAGGACGAAATCATCAGTGAATTCTCCCTATTGGATGGAGACATGGAGATGACTGTATTTTACATCATGGAACTGGGGCAAAAACTTCCTCCGTTCGATGAATCCAATCGGCTAGCTGAAAACGAAGTAAGAGGTTGTCAATCCAAAGTATGGATGACTGCCGAATTGAAAGGTGACAGTATCTTCTTTTCTGCAGATAGTAATACAGCCATCACCAAAGGACTGGTGAGTCTGTTAGTGAGAATTTTCTCCAATCAAAAGCCAGAAGACATTCTGAATGCCGATTTGTACTTCATGAAAAGGATCGGCATGGAACGCTTCATCGGCACACAACGTTCTAATGGCTTTGCCGCCATGATCAAGCAAATGAAATTGTACGCGCTGGCATTCAAAACCAAAATGGAAGTAAAATCATGAACGATACGGTAGAGAAAACGGTAGAAGCGGGTGAAAATCTTCGCGACAAAGTTGTAAACGCTATTAAAACGGTTTACGATCCCGAAATTCCAGTAGATGTTTATGAACTGGGATTGATTTATGAGATTAACGTGTATCCCGTTAATAATGTCTACATCCGTATGACACTTACTTCTCCCTCCTGCCCTTCAGCAGAGGTTATTCCAGGAGAAGTTGAGCAAAAAGTGAAAGCGCTGGAAGGCATTAATGACGTGAAGGTGGAATTAACGTTTGATCCGCCTTATTCGCAAGACATGATGAGTGAAGCGGCCAAACTGGAACTAGGCTTTATGTAATTATGTTATAAATGATGGTTTAAATAGAATCTTATTATTTGAATTAAACATATGTATCCCGAACAATTAGTTGCCCCCATGCGTCAGGATTTGACCAGTGCAGGCTTCACTGAATTAAAGACCCCTGAAGAGGTGGTAAAACACGTTAAAAACGAAAAGGGCACTACCCTTTTGGTCATTAACTCCGTTTGCGGTTGCGCTGCAGGAGCGGCCAGACCAGGTGTAAAATGGGCGCTTCAGAACAGCGGCAAGAAGCCTGAGCATCTGACAACTGTATTTGCAGGTGTGGATAAAGAGGCGGTTTCAAAAGCAAGAGAATTAACTCTTCCGTACCCTCCTTCTTCTCCGGCTATCGCTTTATTCAAAGACGGAGAGTTGATGCATTTTGTAGAGCGCCATCACATCGAAGGCAGAAATGCGCAGATGATCGGAGCCCATCTTGTAGAGGTATTTGACGAGTTCTGCTAACAGAAAAATTATAAATTTGAAAAGGGGTTCACAGCCCCTTTTTCTTTCAAGCCTGTTCCAGACTTAAGCGAGTCTCTTCGAGATCCAACTCATATTCAATCCGGTGTAATACTTCATCATCTACAATACCTGTATTGCGCATCTGAATAATCATCCTCCGCTCATGACTCAATAATTCCTGTTGGGCATTATGAAATTCCAGAATCTGCTCTTCTGTTAAAACGCGTTGTTCCGGATCGCGAAGCATCCGCTGAATGCGAATCTCATATTTCTTTTTGATCTGGCTCAATACTTCTTCAGAGAGAGAGAGAGAATAATTTTCCTCGATATGCTCAATGGCAGCCGATGCAATTCGCATTCGCGCTTCTTTCTCTTCTGTATTATCACCGCCCTTTATTCCCAACCATTTTACTAAAGGCCGTAATGAAAATCCTTGTATAACAAGCGTAGAGAAGATTACACTGAAAGTTAAAAAGATAATCATGTCACGATTCGGGAACGCAAGATTTCCCTTCACGGTAAGCGGTAATGCGAGGGCTGCAGCAAGAGAAACTATTCCTCTCATTCCTGACCAGGCTACAATGATCACCCCACTGCGTTCCGGTTCAGGTTCCTTCTCCCTGATTTTTTTTGAAATCCAACGGGGAAGATACGTTCCGGGATAAACCCAAATAATCCGGATGAGAATAGTAGCCACACTCACAATTGCCCCATAACCAATCAAGGTAGCCATCGAATATTCTTCCAGGTTTTTGAGAATGGTAGGTAACTGAAGTCCGATCATAATGAAGATCACTCCATTCAACAGGAAGATCATCGTATCCCAAACTGCATTGGCTTGAATGCGTGTCTGGTGATTGAACACTTCAGAAGAGCTCCATGTCATAATTAAACCGCACGTTACAACCGACAACACACCTGATGTATGGAAATATTCAGCCGCGAGATAAGCAGCGTAGGGTGCGATCAATGTGAAGGTGGTATCAGTCGTGGCATTGTCAGGAGTAATGCGATGGATCCAATAAAAAATGTAACCCGAAACAATTCCAATTACGATCCCTACGCCTGCTACATAAAAAAAGTTGATGGTAGCAAGCCAAAGGATAAACCCTCCTGTAGCCGCAGCAGCAATGGCATAACGATAGGCAATCAGGCCTGTGGCATCATTTACCAGGCTTTCTCCTTCCAGAATAGTGATTAATCTCTTAGGTAGTTTCAATCCTTTGGTAGCAGCTGAAGCAGCTACAGCATCAGGAGGAGAAATAATTGCGCCTAGTACAAAAGACTCTGCCCAGCCAAATCCCGGAATAAAATAATGTGCTACTGCTGCAACAGCTGTAGTGGTAAATAGAACGCAACCAATCGCCAGCATGGAAATTGGTCTTCGTGCAGCTTTAAATTCGTACCATGAAGTACTCCATGCAGCGGCATACAATACTGGTGGAAGGAATACCAAAAACACAATGTCAGGATCCAATGAAATATCAGGTAGCCATGGCGTAAAGCCAATGGCCATTCCGGCCAGCACCAGTAAAATCGGATAGGGAATTCGTATCTTATCCGTTAGCTGAGCCAGCGCGGTGACTACAGTAAGCAATAAGATAACTACAGTAATATTATACATACTTTTATTACAACGTCTTCAGTTTCTCCAAATTCAAAAATAACATTTACTCACTCTTTGTGAGCCTTCCTCCGTTGCAATTAGTATTTTTTCGAAGCAGAATTTCATAAAAACATATCCCCTGGAATTTTAATTTCTCAAAACCTAACTTCTTTACAGCTAACTGATTATCTTAGGGATTGATTTACCATAAACACAACCACCACAGCATGAAGAGACTTTTACTGATCTGTTTGGTCTTAGGCTCTTTTCAATCTCTATTCGCGCAACAGGATCCCCTGTATGCACAATATCTTCTTAATCCAATGGTCATCAATCCGGCTTATGCGGGATTAAACAATAATTTCAACGGATCAGTTGCATATCGTAAACAATGGGCTGGCTTTGACGGGAGCCCTACTACTTTCAATGTCAATGCACACACGTCTTTATTCGACAATAAAGTGGGTGCCGGTGTGCTGTTGATTCAAGATAAACTTGGGATCACTAAGAACACCGAGTTTCAAGGCGCAATTTCTTACAAGCTTCAATTGAAGGAAAGTGTATTAAGCTTTGGTATGCAGGGTGGTTTGATCAATTTCAGAAACAATACAAACAGCTTAACGCTTGACGATCCTAATGATCCCGTATTTGTGCAAACTGCCAATGTAGCCAAACCTAATGTGGGTGCAGGTGTGATCCTGAAGAGTGAACGCTACATGTTCGGACTTTCTGTTCCCCGAATGCTACCTGCAAAGATTAGTGATGGTGGTGCCGAGTTTCAATTGTATCGTCAGCATTTTTACTTGTTTGGATCTTATGTATTCTACCTGAATGAACGCGTACGCTTCAAACCAAGCGTTTTGTTCAGAGGTGTGAAGGGTGGTCCGGTATCTACCGATCTTAACTTCAATATTATCCTCGATGGCAATTATACCGCGGGATTGCTGACGCGGAATTTCAATACATATGGTCTGCTCTTTCAGGCGTTGATCTCTCAAAAATTCAAGCTCGGATATATCTTCGAAGTTCCTACCGGCAATTCTGTAGGTGCCAATTATTCTACTCACGAAGTATTCATTGGAATGGTCTTGCCTGTGCTTTCATTCCACGAACGTTCGACATCCAATTTCTAACTCAGAAACCAGAATAAGAATAGCGATTTAGAGAACCTTTTGTCGTTATTTTGGTTTTTATCATTACCCATGAGAGTTTCCGTATCCCGAAAAGAACATTTTAATGCAGCTCATCGTCTTTTCAATCCCGACTGGACAGATGAGAAGAATGACACCGTATTTGGCAAATGTGCTTATCCTAATTACCATGGTCATAACTATGAAATGATTGTAACTTTGGTTGGTGAGCCCGACCCCCAAACGGGGTATGTGTATGATCTGAAGAAACTCAGTGACCTCATTAAAGAACATGTATTGAATCATTTCGATCACAAAAACCTTAATTTAGACTCTCCTTATTTTAAAAGTCTTAATCCTACTGCTGAAAACATTGCGATTGTAATCTGGCGGATATTGAGGCAGCATATTGACAGCCAACTGGATCTTAAAATCAGACTCTATGAAACAGAAAGAAATTTCGTTGAATACCCCGCCTAGCAATCATCACGATCACGATGAGGATGATCACTTTGTGAGCTCATGGGAAACCCCTTTGCGGGAAGACGCTTTTTCTGTGGAAGATGAGGAAAAAATTGATCGCATAGAAAAGCATTTCACGGAGATCATGAACATACTTGGTCTTGATTTGAATGATGATAGTCTGAAGGGCACTCCACGAAGAGTGGCAAAGATGTATGTGAAAGAAGTCTTCAGCGGATTGAATCCAAAAAACAGGCCTACTGCCAGATTGTTTGAGAATAAATACAACTACGATCAGATGCTGGTGGAGAAAGAAATCACTTTTTACTCGCACTGTGAACATCACTTTGTACCGATTTATGGAAAAGCTCACGTGGCTTATTTCTCCTCTGGCAAAGTGATTGGATTATCGAAGATCAATCGAATTGTACAGTATTATGCAAAACGTCCACAAGTGCAGGAGCGTTTAACTGTGCAGATCGGAAAAGAATTGCAACGCATTCTTCAAACAGAAGATGTGGGCGTGGTGATGGATGCCAACCACATGTGTGTAGCATCCCGTGGAGTAGGCGATACTAATAGCAAAACAGGAACGGCTTATTTCTCAGGTAAGTTTAAAGATGAGAATATCAAGCGTGAGTTTCTGAATTACATCAACAGCAAATAATGGCCATGCATGGAATCAGTTTCATAAACACCAACGTTTTATGCAATTGATTCTACCCTCTATTTTAAGCGGAAGCTTGTTGCTTCTGGCTTTCATTTCCCTGATCAATCCACAGAAAGCAAACGTGATTGCCAATCGTTGGCTTTCTTTTCTGTTCTTCTCAACGGCTTGTGCGATTGCCAGTCCGGTAGTAACCGATGAGACGACAATCCGTTTAATGGAGCTATCGCGATTTGCCATGGCACCGGCACTATACCTCAGTGTGCTGTACTTCACTTCTCCTGCCAAAAAATTCAAAAATGTTGAACTTCTCCACTTCATCCCATTTCTCCTGTTTGCAGTGTTTGCTCAGAAATTCATCATCCCACACTCATTCAAAGATTCACTGGCGCAATGGGTATGGAAGATTACAAAGATCAATCCTGGTTTTCTTGTTTTTTTATCATTGATCTCTCAGGTTATCATCTATTGGATTCTTTCCTGGATCCGATTGAAGCAACATCAGAGCAATGTTAAACTATTTGCCTCCGTAAGCAAGCCCATTGATTTGTGGTGGTTAAGATATCTACTCATTGGCCTGGCACTTATGGTGATTTTGTGGCTTAATGAAAGCCTGATGCAATTAAAGATCATCATCACTATTGCACCGTTCGGTTATTTTCTTGCAGTTTATTTCATTGCGTATTTCGCGTTGAAGCAGGGTGAGATTTTTGCCTTTGATCAGGAAGCTGTGATTGAAATCAAAGACATTATTCATGAAGAAAAAGTAAAGGTCTCCTCGCCTCGCCAGTCAAGACTATCTGATCCCGAGTTCGAATCATTGAAAGAAAAGCTCCAGTATCTGATGTTGAAAGAAAAACTATTCCTCAATCCCACGATAGGCCTCCCTGAACTGGCTTCTAAAATGAATTCCACCTCTCATCAGATTTCCTATCTGATCAATGAAGGTTTTGGAGAGAATTTTTATCAATTCATAAACCGACACCGGATCGAAGAGGCCAAGCAGCTACTCCGCTCTATCAAGCATCAGCACCTGAATATGCTTGGCATCGCCTACGAATCAGGCTTCAACTCCAAAACTACGTTCAACACCACGTTCAAAAAGCTAACAGGTCTTTCGCCAACTGAATATCTGCAGCAATCCAAATCACAGGGGCCTCATTCTCACCCCGTCCCTTCTTCTATCTGACAATCAATCATATACACTTGTTCGAACGGATCGACACGAACATAGCCTGAGGTTCTCCACGCTACCTTTGATTGTTTCTTAATCAAACCAAAGTAACAATGGAGAAAAAGTCCTTTACCAAAAATGCCCTCGCCTGCATTCTGGCGAGTATCGTCATTGGAGCATCGTTCACCCGAATCACTGCACGATTCTTTCCGGAAATACCATTAATTGTTTCAATCAGTCTGGCTGTGCTGTTATTTATAGCTTCTGTTGTTTATAGTTTTATCTGGTATCGTAAGGAGAAATACAACACAACTGATTCAACCCGGACACTGGCTATCTGGCAGGGCTTCTTGCGCTATGGGATTGCTTTTGAGCTTTGCGCCATTGGCTGGCAAAAGATCTTCCACCTGCAGTTCAGCACTCCTATTGGCCGACTGGATAATCCATTTAGTAGTTTTCCACTAACTGATCTCATGTGGGCATTCTTCGGCCAATCCTATCCATTCATCCTGGTAATTGGATACAGCCAGATTATTGGGTCTGTGTTATTGCTCTTCGGCAGAACTCGTCTTGTAGGAGTATTTGTCTTGATCCCTATCCTGCTCAATATTATTCTGCTTGATATATTCTACGAAATCGGAGCCGGACCGGTACTGCAAGCCAGTATCTTGTTTTCAGCTGTTCTTTATTTCCTGTTCATTGAATACGATCGGCTAAAAGCCTTCTTCTTCCTCTCAAAAAATGATCTTCCATCCGTTCAGATGAGCAATCTGATGAAGAACATAATCCGTTTTTCTGTAGTATTTATTCCTTTGGTGATTATCCTTACCAATAACAAATTAGCGCCTTTTGTTTATCAAAAAACACCGTTGCCAACCGGGCGATATGAGGTTCGCCAGCTCTCCATCAATCAAAAAGAAATTGACCTTACACAGGTTTGTCCAGATAGCGTACTAAGATTAGTTTATCTTCAGCATGATATTATGCTCCAATTTGGTGACGTGCAGAAAAGACTTTTCGGACAATATAAGTATGATGAAAACACGAAGCAGATAAAAGCATTTTGGCATTATCCGCAGGATAGAATCGGAACGGATACGCT
>JBGATZ010000208.1:0-8464 GCA_044228905.1 Cyclobacteriaceae bacterium
ACCACTGCCAAGAGTGCAGCCAGAAATAAAATATAACTCTTCGTTTTCATGACTTTTTAATTAAGGTTATCAGGATTGTTATCCCAGAAAACTTTGTTTACTACGTTCACATTCTTCTGCGTGGCAGACTTGTTCAGGTTGGCATACACCGCAGGATATACCATGGAACGGAAGTAAGGATCGTTAGAAACCTGCAACAGGGGTTGCATGTTGCGCGGAGCGCTCGTTCTTCTGTACAAATTATATGCTTCCATTCCCTGTCCAAACAGAGCTTTATAGAATTCCTTACCTACTATGTCCATCTTGTTGCTGGCTGCATCATATGCTAAACCGACGGCAGTGGTGTACTGTGTTACAAAGTTGTTCCAGTTGGTGAATGCAGTACCGCTGGTAGCCGTTGTCCAAGGAGCAATGGTTACTCCCTGAGATTTTCCTTCGGCAAAGCCTTTAACTGCTACGATAGAGTTGTTGACCGCTGTAAGCAACCGGGCACGAGCTCCTGCTGCATTTCCATTTCTGGCCATGATCTCAGCAGCCAGGTAGTCTGTATAAAAAGCCATCCACATTGGTTGAATACCCGCTCCGTTGGCACCATCAGTTCTTTTTGCGCCAACTGAATAGGTTTGATTAGAAGTTGATGTATTATCAGGGCGACCACCTGCGGGATATACACCCGCACAGGTAATCACAGGACCGGCCGGTGGAGCACCTGAAGCATCACCGTGATCTCTTCCGTAGAAGCCAGGCTCAAATACACAAAACACGTTTCCAAAACCGGTGGCTGTATAATGCGGAGGTGGGGCACCTGGAGTACATCCCAACGCTTTTTTATCGAAACCATTCTTGACAGGATCAATGCTTCCTACCTGACGATAGAAATATCTCCCGAGGATCCTGAATGGCCGTGCCTGTTCCTACACCATTGTTGGTATAATCACTGGCCTTGTACATCTCATACATGAAGTACGTACCAAAAAATCCGCCACCTGTTCCGGCGTTCAGCCCATAGTATTGATCATACAAAGGATGACGCGAACCTGCAGGCACCGTAGCGGTTCCATACTTGTAGGTGAAATCTTCTGCCAGTGTATCTATGATATCCTTCTGTGCAACACCAGAAGCGTTAATGAAGGTTGCGATTTTTGCATCAGCTTCCGCTTTGCGGGCAGGTATTTGACTGATGTTTACCCATGCTTTCAATTCCAGTGTGTTAGCAAGTGCGTTCCACTTGGTGCGGTCACCAGTATAGTAAATATCTCGAAGCAAAGGAGCACCTGCATCAGAGCCGGTCTTAGCCAACTGTGTTCTGGCTTCTGCCAGAAGTCCGATGGCATATGTATAAATATCTGATCCCGTAGTTGCCGCTGGGTTCCATGCGCTGGCACCTGCAACTCCGTTTAGAGCTTCTGCCTGAGGAACGTCGCCAAAAATATCTACCAACGTCATCCACGTGTAGGCTTCCAGTATCTTACCCACAGCAATGTGTGTGGTCAGATTCTTTGACTCTGCCAGAGGCTGCATAATGTGATTGTTTATCAGCACTCCTTGGTAAGCAGTCGTCCACAAACCATCCAGGCCTTGAGGCTGATAGGCGGTTTGATATCGAAAACCTCCTGTCATCGCCTGCATGCGTACCAATGGTCCGCCAGTTCCGTCCGCGGCACTAATCAGGTCAGCGAAGTTCAACTGTACCGAGTTCATGATCAGGTCCACATCAGCACCTGCCACCGTTACGTTGTTGGGGTCTTGCAGATCACCATCCAGCTTACAGGCTGTGGCTATCAGTAGCATAAATACGCCCAGTTTTTTAAATATCTTCTTCATTGTTGTAGTCTTTTAGAAGTTAATCTTGATGTTTACTCCATATCTGCGTGCGGAAGGTCCACCCAGATAATCAAAACCTGCTCCGTTGTTCGTTCCAAAAGCGGTTCTGTCAAAATCAGCTTTAGAATATTTCGGTGCGTTGATCGCACGGAACCACAGGTTGTTACCCACAGCCGATATATTAACTGATCTCAGCTTCAACTTGGAAATCCATGCTTTAGGAAGTTCATAGCCCAATGAAATTTCTCTGAAGCGAACACGTGTTGCATCGTAAACACCACGGTCGTTGGGGCTACCTCCGATGATCGTGTTTCCGAAGAATACACCCGCTGTTGTCAACGGAATGGTGTTAGGAGTGTACCCGGTTACGTTGCCACTTCCGTCTTTCTGTTCCAATACACCAGGCAGAATCAAAGGAAGAGTAGGATCGAAATCTTCCAGATCTTTAGCTACACCACGACCCACCATGGCTGCCGCTGTATACGAATACATCTGACCTCCATGTACATAGTCCCACTGCATGCCAAATGAAAGTGACTTCCATCTCAGGTTGGTGATCACTGATCCTAACCACTTAGGGTTCGGGTTAGCAATGATACCGATGTCGTTGGAAGTCTGGTAGCTTCCTGCTGAGTTGATGATCAACTGGCCGTCGGGTGCTTTGGGCACATAGCTAGCCTGAATCACATTCAATGGCTGGCCTTCGATAGCAAAGTTTCCAAGGTTGGTAAATCCATTCACCAGGATTGACTTGGAGCCATCTGGCAGCGACTTCACCAAACTTCTGTTTCTTGTGAAGTTACCAGTGATGTCCAGTGTCCAGTCTCCTGTGCGGAGAGGGGTCACTGTCAAGCTACCTTCAAATCCTTTGTTCGTTACATTTCCGGCATTGATATAGGTTGAACCATATCCTGTAGAAGGATCCAATGTTCTTTGTATAATCTGGTTCTTCGCATCACGATTGTAGTAAGAAACATTCAACTTGATACGCTTCTCAAACATTTCTGATTCGATACCAAATTCAGTCTCCTGCAACAATTCAGGCTTCAGGCCCGGATTGGCCAACAGGTTTGGTGCTCCCGATGTGATCACATTTGACAATCCGTCAACACGTGTTTGAGAGTTCAGGAAAAGCACAGGCGAGGTTGTATATGGATTACCAAAGTTTGCTGAAGTTCCATAGGCCACACGTACTTTCAGGAAGTCCAGTACGCTGGATGCGAAGTCAGGGAATGCTGCGGTAGGAATGAAGGCAATGCTACCACCAGGATAGAACTGTGAACGATTGGCTTTCTGAAGTACAGATGACCAGTCGTTGCGGGCAGTCAAATCAAAATACAGCATGTTCTTATAGCCCAGGTTGGCATCAAAGAATACACCCTGAATGGCGCTGTTAGACTGATAGTTGAGGTTTACACCTCTATAATCACGAGGAAGTGTGGTAGTGAAATTGCGATGTTCAAGAAGTCCGTAAACCACCTGTCCCAAGCTCTCCAATCCTTCCTGACGATAGCGGTTGCTGCGGAAGTTATAACCAACAACTCCAGTCAGGTTCAGATCCTGACTCAGATCCTTGTTGAAGTTCAACAGGAATGACTGATCCAACACTGTGCTGATGCCGGTAGTGGTACGGAAAGCGCCCGGGGTCAACGCTGAGTTGAAACCTGAGCCGCCCCCTTTGTTGTTCCAGTATCTCTGGAATTCTGAGTAGGTATCATAGCCCAAACGATAAGTCGCATTCAGCCAGTCGCTCACTTTATAGTTAAAGCTCGTGCTGGAGAAGAAACGATTCGTGCTGTTTGTCTGTCTGGAGTTAGCTGACACCCAATACGGGTTGGGAATATCTCCACCGTTTCTGTAGTACACATTAGAATGATCTACAGGGTTCTCCCAAGGCCAGTTGGTCAAGTCAATGTTACGAGGTGTATAAAACAAGTTCGCCCAGATAGAAGGAGCGCCACCTGAGTTAGAACCGAAACCTGCCGCACTGGATGGCTGGCGTGTATCTGTCTTGGCAAAATTAAAAGTACCATTGAAGGTAAGGCGATCGGTCAATTTGGCGTTGCCACCCAAAGAAAAGTTGTCGCGTGTTACATTGTTATACTTCACAAAGCCCGACTCATCCAGGTGGCTGTAGGCGAAGTTCAATCCGCCAAATTCAGTCTTCGCTCCTAATGTCACCGACGTAGTTGATGAACTTCCGGTCTGGAAGAAATCCTTTACGTTGTTGGGGGCCGCTGTGGGTATATATCCAGGCAAAGTTTGGCCAGGAAGTACATCTGTTGCTGCAGTGTTGAACTCAGTAAATTGAGGGAATACATTTCTCCACTCATAGTAAGGATGTCTTACGCCGGTAGGAACACCGTTCATAAGAGCTCCCCAGTTACTGAAGAATTCTCCGTAGGCTCCGTCAAATCCGTTAGCCCATTTGTTTTGATACTCAGGAACAATAGCCTGAACAGCAAAATAGGACTGGGTTACAGATCCTTCAAACTTATTCTGCTGTCCTTTGGATGAACCTGTTTTAGTAGTCACCAGGATCACACCGTTACGACCTTGTGATCCATATGTGGTAGTCGCTTGCAGACCTCTCAACACAGAGATAGACTCGATGTTGTTAGGGTCCAAATCCAAAAAGCGGGAAGGCGCTGATTGACCGTCCTGGAAGCTAGAGTTGATGTCATTGGCGTCGGTATTGATGGGCACACCGTTTACAACCCAAAGCGGTTGCGTATTTCCTGTGATAGAGCTGTTACCGCGGATGTTGATTCTTGATCCTGTGCCGGCCATACCGGAGGAGTTCAGAATCTGAAGACCGGGAGTTCTGCCCTGCAGGGCACGACCCACATCCGTCTCAGGCTTGTTAGCCAACAGTTGAGATGATATCGTAGTCTGAGCAAAACCAAGGGCTTTCTGCTCGCGCTCAATACCCTGGGCTGTCACCACTATCTCTGAAAGTTGTGTAACATCCAATCCGAGGGAAACATCCACAACGGAGCGCTCTCCCACCAGGATTTCCTGAGTCTTCAATCCGATAAAGGAGAAAACCAGGCTGGCACTTGAATTGGGGATAGAAAGAGAATACTTTCCATCTGCATCCGTCACAGTTCCGTTTGTGGTTCCTTTCACAACCACGTTTACACCAGGCAAAGATGAGCCGTCTTCTGTCGACGTCACCCTACCTGTTATCACCCGTTCCTGCGCCCAGGCACTGAGCACAAAAACAAATGAGAAGCATAACAGTAAAAACTTCTTCATACAATTAAATTTGGTTTAGGAAAAACTCCGTTTGCAACTGACGTTGCAAGCGTTAATCAAATTTGGGTAGTGTAGAAACCAGATGAAATATGTAATGAGATGGTATATTGAGTCGGAAATAATCACCCATATTGGTATGGGTACGCCTCAAATATATTTTTCCTGAACAGCCTTTGCCAGTGCTTCAGATTTGCTTTTAGCCTGCAACTTCGTGTAAATATTTCTTATGTGCGCTTTAGAAGTTTCCTTTGATATCAAAAGCTCATTCGCAATTTGACTATAGGTGTTTCCCCTAAAAATTAATTGTAATATCTCGGTCTCCCGTTTTGTGAGCGGGCTATTCTTATTGGCATGAAAATGCTCAACTACCATTCGGGAAATTTTACTACTCATGGGTGCTCCGCCGCGACTTATTTCGTCAAGGGAACTGAGCAAATCAGAGTAACCAGATGACTTGCATAGATATCCGTTTGCCCCTGCCTTAAAAGCATCAAATACCAATTCAGGGTCGTCAAGCGAAGATAAAATAATCGTATCCGTGCGTGGTAATTTTTCTTTGATTGCTTTTACGGCCGCTATACCGTTCATTCCATCTTCAAAAGTAAATTCTGTCAACACCAAATCAGGCAAGTCCGAATACAATTTTTTTATTGCATCCTCGCACCTGGCATAGGTCGCTACAGTAAAAAATTTGGGTGAAGCATTTATAAGATGAGTAAACACTTTTCTCAGTTCAGCATCGCCGTCAATGATCACCACTTTTTGCTTGAAAATTGAAGTCATAAATTGAAGTCAATTTTTGTTGCTGCTGTTATATTTAATGTCTTCTTATCCTGCGTATACAGGATCAAGGTCATATTTTTGTAATCCTTTAACCGTATCCTAATAGAGACATCATCTTTTTTTCTGAGCTCCTTCGCTTCAAATTTTCTCACCACATTAAAATGAGATAAGAGCTTTCCTTTGTTTTCACCTCTTAAGACTTCATTAGAAAGGTTGCTCTCGGTAAATGCGAAATTAATAACCTCACCTTTAGGCCTTTGATTGACCTCGTAGCTTACTATTACTTCTTCATCCGTAAATTTCGCGCTCGCTCTGATCTGCTGATATGGATTGTTACTAAGAGCAAAGTCGATTGCTTCCTTTAATCTTTTTGCATTAGACCCGACCAGCTCTTCCAGTCCATTTACAATCACCTGAGGCGTATAAAAAGTCTGGAAGTGTTTTACGTTAACATAATTTTTTTGCCTGTCGGTAAACTGTTCACTACTGTAAGGATCTGTCCAACCCTGATGATTCCAGTAACTCACATGAAAAGACAGCCCGTATACGGAATGACCTTCACCCATATATTTTTGAACTGTTTTCTCAACGAGCTTATCAGCAGGAGGGCACGAAGAGCATCCTTGTGAGGTGAATAACTCAACAACGGCAATCGGGCTTGCAGAGTAAGCTACCTCATAAACAGTTTGCGAAGGAGGTGCCGATTGCCCAAGTACTGAATTTGCCAAACAAATGAGGAACACACCAAATTTCCATTTCATAAATTATTCCTTATAGTTCAAATTTAGTCTTCCCTTCTTAGAAAAAACCAGGCTATCTATCAAAAGAGAATACGGCATATCAAAGTTAGTTTACGCCGGCACGAATATGTTTTAATTGATCAAAGTACTGTTTCGTTCAAAGGAAAAGCTCGTTTGTAAATTTTCATTTGCTACGGACGAATATATTGGGCTGCTTAAACCAATCAATTCAATGCGCTGCAGGAAAATCCTGCTTGCAAAACGATGTCAACAACCCTGTCCGGTCGAATCTCACTTCCCTCCACCCGCAGTACATGATCAATATCTTGCATATCAATGTTTATTCTGGCTTCGGGAAACTCCTTTTTTAATTTATCAAGAACCAAATGAGTTTGCTGAATATTGGAAATTGTGGTTTTGAATACTTCAATTGCCATAAGGATTGCTATGTTAAGATTACCCAATCCATAAAAATATTCGGTTTTATAATTAACTAACCTGTTTTTGGGGCTTTGTATAATCTCTGTTGAATTGAATTGATCCTGTGGAAAGGCTTGTTCATTAGACTCCATCAATTTCTATTGTCACATTCTTATTCATTGGTCTTGAGTAAATGCCATTTCATTAGTCATTAAACCCTGTTTGCATTTAAATTGCACATTGTGCCGGTTCTCATGTACTTTTGAAAAGTCAGGAGACTTCATCGTGAAAAACATAAACAAATTCATATTTAGCGACCGCCCGGGGATCAGACTTTTTCGTCATATTTTCTTTTGGGTAATCGACATTCTTAACTGGATCGCCTTTGCTGTGTTCAACAGGCAAACTCCCTTATCCGACATACTCGTTTTCCTGTCCAGTTTTTCCGATCGTGATTCTCACCACCTATTTTTTATTCTATACTATTTGATTCCAAATTCGGTGAAGACCTTAGCCGGTTTTTCCTGGGCTTTTTTGTGACATGCTCTGTAGATTCATCCTGAGAATAGTAAAGGCTTTCTCATTAGTGCCCTTCTTCTCTTCCGATCCAAATGCTGCTGCGCTGGTCTTTCAGTTGAGCAGAATAATAGGCGAAATCTTTGCCTCAATAGGTATAATCCGTCTTGCCGTTGCTATCAAGTTCATAAAAAACAAAACTCACCTGCAACAGGTCAATAATCAACTGATTCAGGAAAAGAAATCCGCTGAATTAGGATTTCTTAGAGCACAAATGCATCCTCACTTCCTTTTCAACACATTGAACACTCTTTATTCTGGAGATTCATGCAGGGATCTGAAAAGGCTGAGCAGGTGGTATTGCACTTCGCCAACTTACTAAGGTTTATTCTTGAAGAATGTAATAAACCGCTCATCCCCGTAAAGAATGAAATAAAAGTAATTCAGGACTACATTCAACTGGAAAAATTGCGGCACGGATCAAGATTAAATGTACTATTCACCACCTCAGAAATAGACGAGCAACAAAATATCACCACTCCCTTCATGCTGTTCTTTGTTGAAAATAGTTTCAAACATACTTTGTCAAACATAAGAGGCAATGCCACAATTGAAATTGTCCTGAACACGCAGCGCGATAAGATATGCTTGTCTATTGAAAATGATCATATCAAAACCGAAAGAAAAGCAAGTCAAGGTCATTCCGGAACCAACCGGAATTGCCAACGTAAGACGGCAGTTGGAATTGCTGTTTGGTTCCAATTACCTGCTGTCGCTGGATGAGACTGAAGGAAAATATAAAGTATTACTCCAAATTCCTTATCAACATGACAAAACTAACCTTAAAAACAAACTAGAAGATGAGAGACCGCCTCAGAAGTGCTCAAATCATATATCGTCAAATCGTGTCTGCTTGAATTGAA
>JBGATZ010000209.1:0-7319 GCA_044228905.1 Cyclobacteriaceae bacterium
TTCAACCTGATAACAAATGGAACGGATTTTAATAAGGCAAAGACTTTTGTGTCGAATGAGAGTGGCGAGCGCCCCAGAGGAACATTAATTCAAGCCACCAACGGCTATCTCTATGGGGTTACAGAGAATGGAGGAGCAAATGGAATGGGGGCAATTTTTAAAATCAATCCGGATGGAACTGAATTCGCAGTATTACGACACTTCAATAATACCGATGGAAAGAATCCGTATAACAAACTAATCCAGGCATCTAACGGAGATTTGTATGGAATGACTTTATCCGGAGGAGTTTCAAACCGTGGTGTTATTTATAAAATAAAAACGGATGGAACGGGCTTCACAGTTCTTCATCACTTCGATGGTCAGGGTAGTCAACCTCAGTGTGCCTTGCTTCAGGCAACTGACGGAGATTTGTATGGAATGACCACTCAGGGAGGCACCTCCGATTCGGGAGTGATCTTCAAGATCAAACTGAATGGAACGGGTTATACTGTCTTAGTAAATTTTGCAGACTATGGAGGTAGCACACCTCACGGAAGCCTTGTTCAGGGAAGCGATGGCCGATTATACGGATTGACATCTCAGGGCGGAGCGAATGGTGGAGGGATTGCTTTCAAAGTAAATGTCAATGGTACTAACTTTAGTAAGCTTGTTGATTTTTCGCAAACACAGGGAATAAATCCCAACGGTTCCCTTGTTAAGGCAAGTACTGGTGAATTATTTGGAACAACAGGATCGGGTGGGACTTATTCAAACGGAGTTATCTTCAAATTAAATGCCGATGGATCCAATTACGCAAAGATCTATGAATTTGATTTATCTACAGGAAGCTATCCGGAATACCTCTCACTAACCAGCGATGGAAGGTTGATTGGCTCAACCTGGGCGGGAGGATTGTATCAACAAGGTGTGATCTTTTCCATCAATGCGGATGGGAGCGATTTTATTAAGCTTATAGATTTGAATGGAGAGAACGGAGCTTCTCCATACACCAATGGAATCATGCAGGCAACTAATGGGAATTTGTATGGTTTGTCTGCATACGGTGGAGTAAGTAATAATGGTGTTATTTATAGACTTGATGCTTCAGGCAACTACACCAAACTAAAGGATTTTTATACAGAAGGTGGTCTGCCTCGTGGTGCAATGATCAAAGCCTCTAATGACTATTTGTATGGAATGACTGCAATGGGAGGTTTATATGGATTTGGAATTATCTATCGGGTGAAGAAAGATGGTACCGATTATTCGAAGCTTATCGATTTTGATAAGACAACTATGGGCGGAGAACCGCAAGGTAGTTTGGTTGAGGCCTCAAATGGAGATTTATATGGACTAACTTATAGAGGCGGAACCAATGGTGCTGGGACAGCTTTTAAAATTAAACCAGACGGAAGCGGTTTCAATAAGCTTCACGATTTTGATTTCATAAATGGGGGCGAGCCGTGGGGCTCATTGGTTGAAGTAAATCCCGGTGAGCTGATTGGGACAACAAGTAATGGTGGAATAAGTAATGGAGGATCGTTGTTTAAGATTAATCTGTCAGGGTCGGTTTTTACAACACTTTTCAAGTTCAACCCAACAATGAATGGAGGATCACCCAATGATGTTTCAATAACAGAAGAAGGTTACTTAATTGGAACATGTGCTGGAGGTGGCGCAAATAATTTTGGTTCAATTTTTAAGATCAACACTGATGGGACTGACTTTGTAAAATTATTGGACTTTGATGGTATTGCTAAAGGCGCGTCTCCCCGAGGTGGACTAACAAAAATTTCATCTGCGCAATTTGTTGGAACTACTTCATCAGGAGGCGGAAATAACCAAGGATCCGTATTCAAGATTAATTCTGATGGATCTGGATTTGTAAGACTATTTAATTTTAGTACTTCCACCGGCACGTCACCTTTATCAGGAAAACTGATTTTATTACCTGACGGATTTTTATACGGAATGACGTGGACAGGCGGAACTAATGGAAGCGGTACGGTCTTTAAGGTTAAAACAAATGGAACCGGTTTCTCTAAACTTTGTGATTTTAGTGAACAGAGTGGAAATTATCCATTGACTTCCGGACTTCTTGCAGTTGAAAGAGAAAACCAAACAATAGTTTTCGATCCTCTGTCATCAAGAACATATGGTGATCCCGATTTTTCATTATCAGCAACAACAAGTTCCGGACTTCCTCTCACGTTTGAGAGTAGCAATCAAAATGTAGCTACAATTAGTAATAATGTAATTACTATAGTTGGCGCGGGAACAACAACAATTACAGTCAGGCAAGATGGAAATATTGCTTACTTCCCCGCTTCTCAGCAACAAAGTTTAACGGTTAACAAAAAATCTCAATCTATCATCTTCGGTGCTTTGTTGCCAACTTCATTTGGATCGGCCAACCTTACGTTGTCAGCGACTTCAACATCAGGATTACCAATCTCATACAGCAGTTCCGATGAAACAAAGGCAACTATTTCAGGTAACATAATTATTTTAAGAGGTGCTGGAGATGTAGTTATCACGGCAAAGCAAGCGGGAAATATTAATTACCTGCCAGCGACTGATGTTTCTCAAACATTGAATATTAATAAATCTGGGCAGGCTATTTTATTTGAACTTCCTGAATCAAAAAAATACAAGGATCATTTTGTGCTTTCAGCCACCTCATCGTCAAACCTCGCTGTTTCCTTTACAAGTTCGGATGAACAAATAGCCGTGATTTCCGGGAACGAAGTGAATATTATTGGAGTTGGGTCCGTTTCTATCAAAGCTAGTCAAGCGGGTAATGATAATTATCTGGCGGCCACTGAGGTTTCAAAAATCCTATTGATCGCCAGAGCGGAAACAACCCTTACATTCAATCCGTTTTCCAATAAGCAATTGGGTGATGAACCATTTATTCCCTCGGTGACCTCCAACTCTGATGTTCCTGTTGTATTCGCAAGTAGTGATCTGGCAGTAGCAATTATAAATGATGAGAATAAAATTGAAATTGTTGGATTAGGATCTGCAATTATAACTGCGAATCAGGCGGGCTCAGACTACTACGATCCTGCTGTCGAAGTCAGTCAGATATTGACTGTGGGTAAAAGAAAACGAACGATAGAATTTCCGGAAATTGATTCAAAAGTATTTGGTGACGATCCTTTCCCTTTGAGTGGAACTGCTCAAGGTTCAATTGTCTACTCTATTGCTGATGAAGCTGTGGCCAAATTAGATGGAGATATGATCACTATTGTTGGAGCAGGACAGACAACCATTACTGCCTCTTTACCTGAAGATGATTTTTTTGAATCTGTTGAAGTTTCCCGGACATTGATAGTTAATAAGGCGAATCAGGAGATTGTTTTTACAGTGTTACCAAACAAGGAGATGGCAAATCCTTCTCTTACTTTAACATCCTCATCCTCTTCGGGACTTCCTGTAGCGTATTCATCTTCATCGGATAAGATTGAAATTACAGGTTCTGAAGTAACGCTAATTAAGCCAGGGCGGGTAAGTATCAGTGCGTATCAACCTGGTAATTCAAATTATAATGCGGCATCCATGGTTGAGCAAAGTTTCTG
Source organism: Cyclobacteriaceae bacterium (assembly GCA_044228905.1). GTDB lineage: Bacteria > Bacteroidota > Bacteroidia > Cytophagales > Cyclobacteriaceae > ELB16-189. The sequence goes on from JBGATZ010000209.1 coordinate 3,564, forward strand.
CATCAATCCAGAGAAACCATCTATTGTACAAACAGGAATAATTTCCGACAACGTTCCTCTGAACTCCAGTTCTTCATCTGGTAATCAATGGTATTGGAATAATACACTCATAGAAGGCGCGGACGAGGAAATTTTTCTGGCTACACTGTCCGGATCATATACGGTTAAGGTGACGATCGATGATTGTGTAAGTGAAGTTTCTGAGGCCGTTGACTTGATTATTACTGGCCTCGAAGAATCAGCAGATGAAATTATTTCAGTTTATCCCAATCCTGTATCTGATGAATTGAAAGTGGATCTGTCTTCCATCTCCGGTGAAGTGAAGATAGCAGTTTACGATATGATTGGGAGAAGACAGGAATGGTTAAATGGGTCGGGAAATCAGATTTTTACTATTCAGACAAGTCATTACAGTTCGGGTAATTATGTTCTGCATATCATTCATAGCAGGGGTGTTTTGCAGAAAAAGTTTGTAAAAAAATAAAGGAAAGAGGGCCGGTGGGCTCCCTCCCTTTTTAAGAGTTAATTGATTTTTGAAACTTTTTGCCCATCTTTGTCGTATAGCACAATCTATTAACTACACACGAACCATGAAGTTTGTATTCTAGTTCAACTGCACTAACGTTCTGCACCCGCAGGATGTAGTTGAATTTTTTTGGTTACGCGCCAATCGTCTTGCCTTTCAGGCGCATAAAATTTCGTTAACTTCAATTTTCTATTCAAATGAAAGCTTTAACAAAAGCAGGTTCGCTATTTCAATTATTAAAACAATCACTACGAGGTGAGGAATTAAACTTCACTGAAGGTAGTATCAATCGTGCAATATTCCTTTTATCCATTCCGATGATTCTGGAGATGGCAATGGAATCATTGCTGGCAGTGGTAGATATTTTTTTTGTCAGTCGGCTTAACAGCAACGATGCAGTAACCGCGGTAGGCCTCACTGAATCCATCCTTGCCATTGTGTATTGCATTGCCATGGGACTTGGTATGGCAGCAACAGCAATGGTGGCACGCAGAGTAGGAGAGAAGGATACCAAAGGTGCTGCAGTAGCAGCTGTGCAGGCCATGTATATCGGTATTGCTGCTTCTATCGTGATCAGCATTATCGGATTCATTTTTTATAAAGACCTTCTTAGGTTAATGGGTGCATCGGAGGGAGTGGTATCCACCGGAGCGAATTATACGAAATGGATGTTCGTGGGAAATGCAACGATCATGATGTTGTTTCTGGTGAACGCAATTTTTGTGGATTGCGAACATTATCAATATGATTCTTGATCCGTTATTGATTTTTGGATTAGGACCATTTACTCCACTGGGAGTAGAGGGTGCTGCCGTGGCGACCAACATAGGAAGGGCCTCAGGTGTTATTTATCAACTCTATTATCTTTTTAAAGACAAAGGAGTGGTTAAGATCAATAAAGAGGATACCACTATTGATTCGGATATCATTGTACGTTTATTGAAAGTGTCTGCCGGAAGTATGGGACAATTTTTAATCTCAACCACCAGTTGGTTGTTTTTGGCGAAGATCGTGTCTGCTTTTGGGAGCGCGGCTTTTGCAGGGTACACATTTGCCATACGCGTGATCATTTTTACTATTCTTCCATCCTGGGGAATGGCGAATGCTGCAGCGACACTCGTAGGGCAAAATTTAGGTGCACAAAAACCTGACCGTGCAGAAAAATCGGTATGGACCGCAGGATTTCTGAACATGCTTTTCCTGGGATGTATTTCAGTGGTGTTTTACTTTGCTTCAGAAGGGATTCTGAAACTGTTTACAGTAGATGAAGAAGTAATCCGGTATGGTTCACAGTGCCTGCAGATCGTTGCATTCGGTTACATCTTGTATGGCTACGGAATGGTAATCACACAATCTTTCAATGGAGCAGGGGATACAAGAACCCCAACAATCTTAAATCTATGTGGCTTCTGGGGTTTTCAGATCCCGTTAGCTTACGTGCTTTCGATGAAACTTGATTTCGGAGGTGCTGGAGTTTTCTGGGCAATTGCCATTGCTGAATCCGTAATGGCGGTGGTGGGGATTCTTATTTTCCGAAGAGGAAAATGGAAGACGGTGAAGATTTAGTTAGTGGTTATCCGTTATTAGTTAATCGTTAGCACATAATTTTCAACGATTAACTAATAACAACTAATATTATCACGGTTCTTTCTTTTTAAATGCTGCTTTAAAAGCATTTTCTAACTCTACTGTGGCTCTCTTTAGTTTATACTCCACTTCTTTCCATCGCTCTTTATTTTCTGCTTCTTTCTTAAGTTTTTCGGCAGCCACTTTTAATTCTTCATACTTGCTTTGAAGGTCGGCTTCTACCCGCGTACTCGCATCTTTAGCTTCTACTAAAAATTGATCCAGTTTCTTTCCGAAATCCTTGAAGAATCGCTCCGCACTTCCTTCCTGGTTTGTTTCCATATTTATTTTTATCAATTTACTAAGCTAAAAGAAAAATTATGACAGAACAACCGGATCCGATTGAGCATATTCTTCAATTACTCGACAGCAAATCCAAAGCGAAACAGATCACTTATAAAAATCTGCTGGCCTCTTTTCAGGTACTGGCGAAAGAATCAAAGGCTATTGTAGGCGAATTGAATAAAAAAGCGAAACCCGGTGAAGATGTGACCATCGACTTCAAAATTATAAATGAAAATGAATTTCAAGTGAAGCTAGCCGGTGATTTGCTGGTTTTTGTTTTGCATACCAATGTGGTCACTTTTGAAGAGAGTCACCCGGTAATGGCTGATCCGTATATTAAGCTGAACGAGGTGAACCGATATTTTGGACAGATCATGATTTATAATTTCATGGCCGACTCATTGAAATTTAACCGGATCAACGATCCCGGATACTTGGTAGCGCGTCTGCTCGTTAACCATGAAGGACGATATGTGATTGAAGGAGAAGGACGGCTGGCGCCTATAGCGAATAAAATATCTGCCGAACCCATAACTGAAAATGAACTGGCTATATTAGTGAAGCTGGCGTTGACCATCGCAATAGAAAATGATCTGATGGCGCCTCCTTTCCCTCAAGTGCGATTTATCACACTTTTTCAGAAACTGGAGCAAACGCAGGAGCTGGGTGCAGGTCAAAAAATAGGCTTTCGGATGAGTTATCAGAATAAATTGGAGATCTGAAAGGAACGTCTTGGTTAGCAATCGTTCAACTTTTACCTTTGGAATACATGAAGAGCAAACTGTTTCGACTTGTTATAATAGCGGTGATGATGATCAGTGTGTCATGCGCATCGTCTCGTCATCCTAAACATAAAAAACTGAAACCAGGAAAACCAATTCCCTGTCCATTGAAAGACTGTTAGAAATGAAAAAGATCGTTATAGCTATCGATGGATATTCTGCGTGTGGTAAAAGCACTACAGCGAAGCAAGTAGCAAAGGTACTCGGCTATAAATACATCGATTCGGGTGCCATGTATCGCGCAGTTACGTTATACTTCCTGGATAACCATGTTTCCCTTACCAACCCGAAAGAAATTGTCAGAGCATTGGAAAGTATTAAACTGAGTTTTCATGTAAACGAAAAGGGAGTATCTGAAATCTGCCTGAACGGATTAAGTGTAGAGAAGAAGATTCGTAAGATGCGGATTTCACAGAATGTAAGTCCGGTGAGTACCCTTAAAGAAGTTCGTCATGCGATGGTTGATCAACAGCGTAAGCTGGGAAAGAGCAAGGGCATTGTTATGGATGGACGCGACATTGGCACGGTAGTTTTTCC
>JBGATZ010000209.1:7335-8191 GCA_044228905.1 Cyclobacteriaceae bacterium
GCCGAATTGAAGTTGTTTTTGACCGCTGATATTATTACGCGAGCTTTTCGCAGACAACAAGAGTTGCTGGAAAAGGGAGACATGATTGAACTGGATCCGATTGTTGCTAACCTCCAGGAGCGTGATCGGATTGATAGTACCAGAGCTGAAAGTCCGCTCAAAAAGGCAACTGATGCAGTTGAAATGGATACCACTCATGTAACCATCGATGAACAGGTGGACGAAGTGATCCGAATGGCAATTGGTAAAATCATTCTTTCAGGAAAGAAAAATAAATGAGGATCAGCATGAATTATAAAGGGCAGAAAAAGTGTTTAGTCTCAAAGGCTTCATTGCCCCCTGGATTTTGATTTCCCGGCTTCGGCTATAAAAAGATATAGCAAAAGGCTTCCGGGGAAAACCGGAAGCCTTTTATTTTGTTAACTAATTATGAAATCACTTTTACGCAAAATTGGTCGTTATTTCTTTGGAGGTACAGTGTTTATTGTTCCTCTCGTTGCTACCGGTTACCTGATTGTTTTTTCTTTTCAGAAACTGGATAGCCTTCTCAATTTGCCTTATCCCGGAATCGGATTCCTGATCATATTTACCGGAATTACTCTTTTCGGATGGCTTACTTCCAACCTTGCTTTTAAAACATTCTCGGATTGGTTTGATCATCTTGTTAACCGCATACCATTGGTAAAACTGATCTATTCGTCCGTAAAGGATTTACTCGGGGCTTTTGTGGGTGATAAAAAGAAATTCAATAAACCGGTGTTGGTCACCATCAATAAAGACAATAACCTTCATCAGATCGGTTTTGTGACACAAGGTGATTTAACCGACCTGGGCCTTGACGATATGGTTGTCGTTT
>JBGATZ010000210.1:0-8010 GCA_044228905.1 Cyclobacteriaceae bacterium
TAGTCGAAGGAGAAATTGCCTTTTTCAATCGTATTTCCTACTTCCTTATACGCATCACGGAATGAAACGCCTTTGTTTACGAGTTCATTCACCGCTTCCACACTGAAGAGATATTTGTATTTCTCATCTTCCAGTATATTATCCTTCACTTCCATTTTTGATAACATCAGTTGCATCAATTGAAGACAGGCTTTTAATTCTTCAATGGCTGGGAATAATATCTCTTTTGTCAACTGAAGATCTCTATGATATCCTGATGGAAGATTGGTCAACAATAAAGTGATCTCATTCGGAACTGATTGAATACGGTTGCACTTGGCACGAATCAATTCAAATACATCAGGATTCTTTTTATGCGGCATGATACTACTGCCCGTAGTCAATTCAGCAGGGAAGGAGATGAATCCGAAATTCTGGTTTAGATACATGCAAGCATCCATGGATAATCTGGCCATGGTTGCAGCAATGCTGCTGATGCCAATAGCGGTAACTTTTTCGGTCTTACCCCTTGTCATCTGCGCATAAACAGAATTCCAGTTAAGATTACCGAAGCAAAGTAATTCAGTGGTACGTTTTCTATTCAGTGGGAAGGAAGAACCATATCCTGCCCCGCTTCCTAAAGGATTCTTATTGGCGATTGCATAAGCAGCCGCTAATAATTCCATATCATCGGTCAGACTTTCTGCATAAGCACCCAGCCATAATCCTGCTGAAGAAGGCATGGCTAATTGCAGATGTGTATAGCCTGGTATCAGTTTATCCTTGAAGGCTTCACTTTGGCTGATCAGTAATTGGAAAAGGTTGGTCGTCTCTTTTTTGATAGCAAGTATTTCGGCTCTCAGATAGAGCTTGATATCTACTGCCACCTGATCATTCCTGCTTCTACCACTATGTATTTTCTTTCCGGCTTCACCAATCTTCTTCGTCAGCAAAAATTCCACTTGTGAGTGTACGTCTTCCACTTCTGGTGATAAAGAGAATTCACCGGCTTCAATTGATGCCATGATTTCCTTCAATCCACCAATCGCCAGATCGGCTTCAGCTTTCGACATCAATCCCACTTCTCCCAGCATCTGCACATGAGCCATCGAGCCCTGCACATCATACTTAGCGAGCAGAATATCAAATTCCTTATCTCTTCCAACGGTGAATTGGTCGATGATGGAGGAGACGGTGGTGTTTTCTTTTTGCCAGAGTTTCATGGTGTTTGATTTATGCGGAGCGCTTAATTCAGGAGGCTTGATGCTAAATGCTGGATGCTAGATGCTTAATTTGAGTTCCGTCGAGAACTTCTGTCTTCGACGAAACTCCGTTGAGCTTACAAAATAAGCATCAAGCCTCCAGCATCTAGCATTTAGCATCTAGCTTCCAGCATCAAGCAATATTCGGTCTAATAATTTAGTGTAAAGTTCAATCCCCTCCCTTATCTCTTCCACAAATATAAATTCATCGGCGGTATGGCTGCGTGCACTATCGCCAGGACCCATTTTAAGGGTTTGGAATGGCATCAGGGCTTTGTCGGAAGTGGTGGGAGAGCCATAGTAGGTTCTTCCCAGTGCAATTCCAGCTTGAATCAATGGATGATCTAGAGCGATGGCAGTAGACCGCAGACGGGTGCTGCGGGGCTGTATTTCGCTTTGTACATTGGCCCTTATGGTTTCAATGATCTCTTCGAAAGTGTAGAGTTCATTCACGCGACAATCGATCACATACTTGCAATGCGCAGGTACTACATTGTGCGCCTTGTTTTCTGTTTCAATGACTGTTACTGTTGTCTTTACTGGTCCTAACAGATCAGAAACTTTTGGAAACTGATAGGTCTGGAACCAGACAATATCTTTCAATGCTTTGTATAAAGCGTTTTCTCCTTCGTTGCGGGCGGCATGTCCAGCGCGACCATGAGCAACAGCATCGAGTACTAATAACCCCTTTTCAGCCACTGCCATCTGCATCTGCGTGGGTTCACCAACAATGCCACAGTCTATCTTACCTAAACGGGGCACCAATGCTTCAATGCCGTTATGTCCTGATATCTCTTCTTCGGCAGTTGCAGCAAAGACAAGATTATATTTTAGATCGTCTCTTTTGAAATAATGAAGGAATACGGCCATCAATGAAACCAGACAGCCACCGGCATCATTACTACCCAGCCCGAATAATTTTCCATCACTTTCTATTGGAGAGAAGGGATCGAGTGTATAGCCTTTATTCGGTTTTACGGTGTCGTGATGACTATTCAGTAGCAGTGTTGGCTTAGACGGATCAAAATGATTGCACTGAGCCCAGATATTATTCAGATGTGTTTTGGTGCGAACGCCTCTCGATTCAAGGAAGCGTTCTATGATATCGGCAGTAATCTGCTCTTCTTTGCTGAAGGATGGAGTGGCGATGAGTCGTTTCAGCAACCCGATCGCATCGTCCTGTAATATGGTGAGTGAATTATTCATGGATAATAGTTGTACCGGAAGTGCCGGCAATTAATTGGTCCAGTTTTGCGGCATCGCCGATGATCACTTTGGTTACACCAGCTTTCAATGCACTGAAAGCATTATCGAGTTTCGGGATCATGCCTGCAAATATCTTCTGTTCCGATTTTAATTCTTGATAGGAAGTTGGATTCAATTTATTTATAACGGAGTTGTCGTCGTTTACATCCAGCAACACTCCCGGTTTTTCGAATGAATAGATAAGGCTTACTTCGTATACTTTTCCCAATGCTTTGGCGATTTCCTGTGCCATAGTATCGGCATTGGTATTGAGAATGGACCCTTTTCCGTCGTGCGTTAATGGAGCAACTACGGGAGTAAGTCCAATTTCCAGTAATTGTTTCCAGGTGCTTACTGGCAGCTGTTCATTTTTCACATCTCCTACAAAACCATAATCCACTTCTTTCACCGGACGTTTATTGGCAGGAACGAGGTTGGCATCGGCACCAGTGATACCAATGGCATTGCAACCCATGGTTTGTAAGCTGGCTACTATTTTCTTATTCACTAATCCACCGTACACCATTGTAACCACATCGAGAGTGGCAGCATCAGTAATCCTTCTTCCATCTACATATTTTGATTCAATTCCTAATTGATCGCCGATGCGAGTAGCTATCTTTCCTCCACCATGAATCAGTATCTTTTTCCCGGCAACAGCAGCAAAAGACTGCAGGAACGACTGTAGTTGGGAGTCGTTGTCGATGATGTTGCCGCCGATTTTTATGATTAATACTGATTCCATTTAATGATGTGTTACTTTTTTTTATTGCCGGGAAAACGGGAAAGCGGTAATTAGGAAACTTCCAGTTTTGATTTTTGACTTTTTAATTTTGATTTTTGACTTTTTAATTTTGACTTTTGATTTTTTAATTTTGATTTTTGATTTTGCCCTCCAATATTTCCGCCAACACCGCCTGCGCCGCCCAAACCCTGTTCGATGCTTGTTGCGTTACTATGCTATTAGGTCCGTCGAGAATTTCATCACTAAGTTCTACATTTCTTCTTACGGGCAGACAATGCATCACTTTGGCATTATTGGTGGCTTGTAATTTTTCATTGGTGAGCATCCAGTCGGGGTCGTTACAATAGATGCGACCATAGTCAACATAAGTGCTCCAATTTTTCACATATACAAAGTCGGCATCTTTCAATGCTTCTTCCTGGTTGTGTGTGATAGTGGCTCCTTTGGTGAATTGGGTGTCGAGTTCGTAATCTTCAGGATGTGTTATTACAAAATCGGCTTCTCCCCAGGCGTTGATCCATTGGGCGAAACTGTTTGCAACACACTGTGGTAATGGTTTTACGTGGGGTGCCCAGGTTAGGACTACTTTTGGTCTACGCCCGCGGATGGCGGGGATTGGCGCAGATGAGTTGGATGAAACGTTTAGATGTTCTGTTATGGTAATGATGTCTGTAAGACTTTGAAGTGGATGTAGTGTAGCGCTTTCAAGACTTACGATGGGTATACCGGAATATTTGATGAATTGTTTGATATAAAGTTCGCTGTAATCGTCTTCCTTATTTTTTAATGATGGGAAAGTGCGTATGCCAAGAATATCGAAATAGTTTCCCAGTATCGGGGCAGCATCTTTCACATGCTCTACTGTAGTTCCACTCATGATGGCTTCTTCTTCAAACTCGAGCGACCAGCCTTCTTGTCCCACATTAAACACCACTGGTTCCATTCCCAGATTCTGTGCAGCAATCTGCGTACTCAATCTTGTCCGCATACTTGGATTGAGGAATAACAAACCCATACGTTTGCCAGCGCCTAATTGCTTATCGGCTGTGGGGTTTTGTTTGTAGCCCAGTGCTTTTTGGACGAGGCTTTTGATGTTGGGGGCGTCGGTGCTTGAGATGAAGTGTTTCATTTTTGCTTGATGCTAAATGCTAGATGCTTAATGCTGGATGCAAAGTGCTTAAGCCTTAGCGTTTGTTTTTCTAATTGCTTTTATTAAGTTGATCAGTTTATATTTTATCTCAATCAATAAGGCATTGGCTTTTTCAAAAAGGCCTTTATCAATATACCTAAGATCGTTCAATAATATCAAACAATATTCTGTTTCATTCGCTGATCCAAGGGATATTGTGAGGAAACGACAGAATTCTGTGTCTGAAGTTCTTCCGCAACCTTCTGCAATATTCATAGGGATGGAATATGCCGCTCTTCTTAACTGAGAACAAAGTCCATATTTTTCTGAATCAGGTATTGATGGTATTACTTCTTTATAAATCATCAATACTAACTCATGTTATTTTACCCACACTTCATATTTCTTATAATCTCTCATCACACTGATTTTTCATTTACACAATTCACTCACACCATCAGCATCCCGCACCAAGCATCAAGCATCAAGCCTTCAATAAAGCAATCTCCTCCTTAATCGCCTCAATAAAATCCTCCGCATCCCTCTTCTTCAATGCCAATGATGGCAGCAGACGGATTACGTTTGGCTTGGCTTCTCCGGTGAAAATTTTCTGGTTCCAGAGAAGATTTTTCTTGAGGTCTTTTAGTTCTTCGGGTACGTCGAAGCCGATCATGAGACCACGGCCTCTTACATTTTTCAGTTCGGGTATTTCTTTGAGAGCTTCTTTGATATAATGTCCGGTGGTAACTGCGTTGCCCATGAGTTTTTCTTCTTCAATCACTTCCAAAACAGCAAGAGCGGCAGCACAAGCCAGATGGTTACCACCGAAAGTGGTGCCTAGTTGGAAATGTTTTGGTTTGATGTGTGGAGCGATGATAACACCTGCAACAGGGAATCCATTACCCATTCCTTTTGCCATAGTGTACATATCGGCATTTATTCCGGCGAAATCGTGACTGAAGAATCTACCGCTTCTTCCATAACCGCACTGAACACTGTCGGCTATGTAAACGGCTCCGTGCTCATCGCAAAGTGAGCGGATCTTCTGCAGGAAACTATTCTCAGCTACATTAATACCACCAACACCTTGTATGCCTTCGATGATTACTGAAGAGATTTCTTTCCCTTGTTTTGCGAAGCAGGCTTCGAGAGCTTTTTCGTCGTTGAAAGGAAGGAAGATGATATTATCGTTTTCATTTACCGGAGCAGTGTAGCTTTTGTTATCTGTTGCTGTAACGGCTAATGAGGTACGACCGTGGAATGATTTGCTGAATGCCACTATTTTTTTTCTTCCGTTATGGAATGAAGCCATCTTAAGGGCATTTTCATTCGCTTCAGCACCGCTATTGCAAAGGAAGAGTTGGTAGTCTTCTTTTCCGGAAAGCTTTCCTAATCTGGAAGCCAGTTGTTGTTGCAAAGGGATACGGATGGAATTAGAATAGAAAGCGATCTGCTCTAACTGTGCTTCTATACGTTTTACCCAATGAGGATGTGTATGACCGATGCTGATTACTGCATGGCCTCCGTAAAGGTCGAGGTACTGGTCGCCTTTGTCATCCCATACGTAGGATCCTTTGGCTTTTACGATAGTGATTTCGTTAATCGGGTAAACGTCGAATAAATTCATTTTTAAGTTTTACGTTTTACGTTCTAAGTTATAAGTAGGGGTTACCCTCTGACTTTGTTTATGAGGCTAATCAGCATAGCCTTAATTTCATTGATTCTGTCAATTAACTCTTCGAAATCATTATGATCGAAAAGTTCAAGGTCTTTTGCAAGTATCAAATAGTACTCTGTTTCATTTGCTGATCCCAAAGAAATATTTAAAAAATGAGCAAACTCCTTGTTGCTTTGTTTCCCACAGCCTTCTGCAATATTCGCAGGTATTGATATTGCGGATCTTCTAAGTTGACTAGTTATCCCGTAAACTTCGTTTTTGGGAAAACTGATTGTCTTTTTATAAAGTTGAAGAGTAAGTTGGTGAGCCTTCACCCAAACTTTTAAGTTTTTGTAATCTTGCATACGTTGTTTTCCCGCAACTTATAACGTATTACGTAAAACTTACTACTCCAACCCAACATGCCGTTGTACGCCACAACCCTAAAATGCAGAAGCTTTCAATCGCAATCCTTCTTCTTCTCCCAACCCGAACATCAAATTCATATTCTGCACCGCTTGCCCGCTTGCGCCTTTCAATAAATTATCGGCAACGGAATGAACTACTAATTGGTTACCGGCTTTTTCGAGCTGGATGATGCATTTATTGGTGTTGATCACTTGCTTCAGGAATACGGGCTCATGGGTTACATGAGTGAAGGGATGCGTTTCGTAATAGGATTCATAGAGGGCATAGAGTTCATCGAGTTTCTTTTCGCAATGCAATTGGGAACTGATGAAGATGCCACGGGTGAAATCTCCTCTCCATGGTACAAAATGGATTCCGTTAGTATCACCTAATGGTGTGGAAGGAAAACTGTTCTGAAGATGATGCAGGCTTTGGTGTATCTCTCCCAAATGTTGGTGCGTAAGGGTTTTGTAAGCCTGTATATTGTTTGATCGCCAACTGAAATGGGAGGAAGCGCTTAATGATTGTCCGGCGCCGGTGCTACCCGTAATACCTGTTGTATGTACTTCTTTCAACAATCCTGCTTTTGCCAATGGCAACAATCCTAATTGAATGGTAGTGGCAAAACATCCTGGGTTGGCAATATTTGTTGCTGATTTTATTTCATTCTTATAGGCTTCTGGTAAACCATAAACGAATTGGCGGGCACCGATTTCTGATTGTCCCAGTAAACGGAAATCGTTTGCCAGGTCAATGATCTTTACAGAAGCGGCTACTTTATTTTCAATCAGGAACTTGCGCGACTCACCATGTCCTAAGCAAAGGAAAAGTACATCTACAGCCCCTTTCTCAAAAAACTTATTATCTCCTGTAAACACCAGTTCTGTATCTCCCAGCAGATCCTGATGGATACTATGCACAGGTTTATCGGCATTACTACGACTATGGATATGAGTTAGATTCACGCCGGGGTGGTTGATCAGTAAACGAATCAATTCACCTCCAGTATAACCCGCTCCTCCAATGATTCCCGCTTTTATTCTTTTAGGCATGATAAAAAATTTAAAATTCAAAAGTCAAAATTCAAAAAGGGGACTCCGACTTTCGATTTTTTACTTTTGACTTTTTACTTTTGACTTTTCAATTCATCTTGAACTGAATTAAAGATCGACGTCTGATTTCCAAAAATCTTACTGAACCCTCTCACATCATCACCAGTAAATCCGGTGTTCATTTCTCCGTATTTACCAAATTTGCTGCTCATGAGGTCGTAAGCACTGCTTATACCGATTACCTGGAAACGATATGGCATAAGTTGCACGAATACTTCTCCGGTTACAGTTTCCTGACTGTTTTCGAGGAAGGCTTCGATATCGCGCATTACCGGATCGAGGATCTGTCCTTCATGCATCCAGTTACCATAGAATTGCGCCAGGGTATCTTTCCATTGCAATTGCCATTTGGTAAGAGTATGTTTTTCGAGGGCATGATGTGCTTTAAGAATTACCATTGGAGCAGCTGCTTCAAAACCTACTCGTCCTTTGATACCGATGATGGTATCACCTACATGAATATCGCGACCGAT
>JBGATZ010000211.1:0-1261 GCA_044228905.1 Cyclobacteriaceae bacterium
AAAACTTAAAGATTTTCAGGTTGCCATACCGAGTTGGGCATTAGGAACAGGTGGCACCCGCTTCGGAAGATTCTCCGGTCCGGGAGAGCCAGGATCATTGGAAGAAAAGATTGAAGATGTAGGTTTACTGCATGCCCTGAATAAATCAAGTGGAGCCATATCGCTTCACATTCCATGGGATATTCCAACCAGTGCAAGAAAAATAAAAGCATTAGCAACTGAACACGGATTACTGTTCGATGCCGTTAATTCCAATACATTCCAGGATCAACCGCATCAAAAACACAGTTATAAGTTTGGTTCACTTCAACATGTGAAGTCAGTTACGCGTCAGCAAGCAATCGACCACAACATTGAAGTAATCAAATATGGAAAAGTGTTAGGATCCAAATCGCTTACCATCTGGTTGTCGGATGGTTCTTGCTTTCCGGGACAATTAAATTTCAGAAAAGCATTTCAACGCACCTTGGAGGGCTTGCAGGAAATTTACGAAGTCATGCCATCAAACTGGAAGATGTTTGTGGAGTATAAGGCTTTTGAGCCTAACTTCTATTCCATGACCGTAGGCGACTGGGGACAATCTTTGCTTTATGCAAATAAACTCGGACCAAAAGCTTATACGTTGGTGGATCTTGGTCACCATTTGCCTAATGCCAATATTGAGCAAATTGTGTCTCTATTATTAATGGAAGGTAAATTAGGTGGTTTCCATTTCAATGATTCAAAATATGGGGATGATGACCTTACCGTTGGGAGTATCAATCCTTACCAATTGTTTTTAATATTTAATGAATTGGTAGAGGGAATGGATGCACGTGGAATGAACCATGCTACCGATTTGGGCTGGATGATTGATGCTTCACATAACGTAAAAGATCCACTGGAAGATTTACTTCAATCTGTAGAAGCGATTAAGATCGCTTATGCGCAGGCTTTACTTGTAGATAAAAGAGAATTGAATCGCGCACAGGAAAATAATGATGTAGCCAAAGCACAGGAAATTCTACAGCAAGCTTACCGAACTGATGTTCGTCCATTATTAGCCGAAGCGAGACTTCAGTCCAATTCCGCATTGGATCCTATTCAGTTGTTCAGAGAGCTAAGTGTTCGCAAACAGTTGACGATCGAAAGAGGTTCAAAAACAAAAGCAACGGGATTGTAGTTTTCAGAATTAAAATCCAGTTTCAAATTCAATGTCCACTCCAGTCATAGCCGTATTTGATATTGGTCGCACAAACAAGAAGATTTTTCTTTTTGATGA
>JBGATZ010000211.1:1269-8150 GCA_044228905.1 Cyclobacteriaceae bacterium
ACGAAACAACCGATGAGGATGGCTTTGAATGCCAGGATGTAACTGAATTAAAAAAGTGGGCACAAAAATCAATTAAAGAAGTTGTTGCGCTTACCCAATTTCAAATCAAAGCGATTTCCATTTCAGCACATGGTGCAACATTCGTAAATATTGACTCGGATGGAAATCCGGTCACCCCTATTTACAATTACCTGAAACCTTATCCGGCTGACCTTCAGAGAAAATTCCACAGTCAGTATGGAGAGGATATTTTAAAGCTTACGGCTTCTCCTTCAATAGGTAATCTTAATTCAGGCTTACAACTCTATTGGATTAGTCAGACCAAACCTGAAGTATTCAAAAAGATCAAGTATTCCTTACATCTTCCGCAATATGTTAGTTACCTGCTGACAGAAAAAGTCACATCGGATATTACGAGCATTGGATGTCACACGCAACTCTGGGATTTTGAAAAGAATAAATACCACGACTGGGTAACCAAAGAAGATATTATCAATCGCCTTGCTCCTATTCATGGAGCGGATGATACTTTCAACGCTTCTGTGAATGACAAACAAATTCCAACAGGAATAGGATTGCATGACAGCTCTGCTGCTTTGATTCCTTATCTCAAAAGTTTCGGAGAACCTTTTTTGCTCATTTCAACAGGAACATGGTGCATTAGCCTGAATCCTTTTAACTCTTCTCCTCTCACGGATGAGGAATTAAAAAAAGATTGCCTGTGTTACCTGAGCTATGAAGGCAATCCCGTAAAAGCTTCCCGTCTGTTTGCCGGTCATGAGCATGAAGAGCAAATCAAACGAATAGCTGATCATTTCAACACTCCACATGACTTCTATAAATCCATCACATTCAATAGTGAATTGTCAGCACGGCTGAAATTAAAAAAAAAGGAACTGAAGGAAGAAGATTATCTGGGAGGCACACAACCTTCAGCTTTCCCGCAACGTGATCTCAGTGCATTCCACAACACAAATGAAGCTTATCACCAACTCATTATAGATATTATTGATCAGCAGATAATTTCTACACAACTGGTATTGAAAAAGACCAATGTCAGTCGCATATTTGTGGATGGTGGTTTTAGCAAAAACCTGATCTACATGAACTTGCTCGCTAAAGCATTTCCTCATTTAAAAGTATTTGGTGCCTCGGTGGCTCAGGCATCAGCTTTAGGTGCAGCGTTGGTGCTTCATAATAAATGGAATACCAGTTCTATTCCTGATGATATCATAGAACTCAACCCCTATCACTCATGAAGGTAGCACTCTTTCTTCCCTGCTACGTTGATCAATTTTATCCTCAGGTAGGAATTGCCACACTACAATTACTAAACAAACTAGGAGTTGATGTGGAATATCCATTACAGCAAACCTGTTGTGGTCAACCGATGGCCAATTCAGGCTTCGAACATCTCACTCCTGATTGCAATTCATTATTTATAAAAAACTTTAAAGACTTCGATTACATTGTCTGTCCTTCCGGAAGCTGCACATTGCACATCAAAGATCATTTGCACGATGAACAGCAGGAGAACGAAGCAATCGGTGTTCGTAAAAAGATTTACGAACTCACAGAGTTTCTGACAGACATTTTAAAAGTCAAAAATCTGAGCGCATCTTTTCCTCATAAAGTTGGGCTGCATCAAAGTTGTCACGGGCAACGAGGATTGCATCTTTCACAGATGACAGAGCTTACCGCTCCGCCTTTTTCAAAGCCAGAGAAACTATTGAGCATGGTGGATGGAATTCAATTGGTAGAGTTGAATCGGAAAGATGAATGCTGTGGTTTTGGTGGTACATTCTGTGTGAGTGAAGAAGCGGTGAGTGTAAAAATGGGGAAAGATCGTGTGACTGATCATACTCAGCACGAAGCGGAATTCATTACAGGAGGTGACATGAGTTGCCTGATGCACCTCGAAGGAATTCTGAGAAGACAAAAAAGCAAAGTGAAGATCAAACATATCGTGGAGATTCTGAACGCAGAACAATGAAAGATCACGCCCAACTTGCCGAACAATTCAATGCAGATGAAGCACGTGTCAACTGGCACGATGAAACGTTGTGGTGGGTGCGTACCAAACGTGATCGTATGTCTCACGGGCTGCCCGAATGGGAACAACTTCGCGAGACAGCATCACAAATCAAAAATAATGTATTATCCAATCTCAGTGAATACCTCATTCAGTTTGAAAGCAATGCCAAAACCAATGGCATTATTGTTCACTGGGCAGCCGATGCCAGAGAACATAATGAGATTGTACTTTCATTGATCACAGCACAAGGCGTTACTCAAATGATGAAGAGTAAATCCATGTTGACAGAAGAATGTCATCTCAATGAATTTTTAGAAAGCAATGGGATTGATGTAGTGGATTCTGACCTTGGTGAGCGCGTTGTACAATTAGCCAAGGAACCACCAAGTCACATTGTTCTTCCCTGTATTCACAAAAAGAAAGAAGAGATCGGAGAATTGTTTCATGAACACTTGGGTACGCCCAAGGGAAATGCAGATCCACAATTCTTAACTCATGCAGCGAGACTACACCTGAGAGAAAAATTTCTAACCCGTAAAGTAGCACTCACCGGTGTAAACTTCGCGATTGCTGAGACGGGTGAATTTGTGGTTTGCACCAATGAAGGTAATGCAGACATGGGTGCGCACTTAGCAGAAGTTCACATTGCTTCGATGGGAATTGAAAAACTCATTCCACAACGAAAACATCTGGGAGTTTTTCTCAGAATACTGGCGCGCAGTGCAACGGGGCAACCCGTAACTACTTATTCAAGCCATTTCAAAAAACCAAGAGAAGGAAAAGCGATTCATGTTATTCTTGTGGATAATGGACGCAGTGTACATCTAGGCAAGCCCGAATTTAGAAATGCGTTGAAGTGTATCCGTTGTGGCGCTTGCATGAATACTTGTCCTGTTTACCGCAGAAGCGGTGGCCATAGTTACCACACCGCTATCGCAGGACCAATCGGTTCTATCCTTGCTCCTAATTTGGATATGAAAAAGTATGCCGATCTGCCGTTTGCCTCTACGCTGTGCGGATCATGCACCAATGTCTGCCCCGTGAAGATTGATATTCATGATCAATTGTATAAATGGAGACAGGTGATCGTAAAAAAAGGAAATGTGACGAGCGAAAAGAAAATCGGCATTAAAGTAATGAGTTCCGTTTTATCAAATCCGGCTGCGTATCGTGCCTCCGGAAAAATCGGAAGATGGATGATGAGACACTTTCCTTTTGTGGTGAATAACAAATTCAACCCCTGGTACAAGCAACGTGAAATGCCATCTCCCCCTAAAGAATCATTTCGCGATTGGTACATTAAAAACCAAAAGTCATGAGCAGCCGTGATAAAATATTGACTGCCTTGAAAAGCAATCAACCTCAGCCAGCTGCTTTGCCAAACCTGGTGAACTATGGGCAATCGGAGAAAGATAACATTAAGAAATTTTCCGAGATGCTTACTTTCATTGGAGGAAGAGTAGTTGAAGTGAATGGATATGACGGGGTTACTGCCTTTATTAACGAAGGATTTGAAAGTGATAAAAGAATAGTGTCAACAATTTCAGAACTTGTCAATATCACGGAGCAAAATACCAATTACTCTGATCCACATTCTCTGGACGATGTGTATCTCACTATATTAAAAGGACAGTTCGCTATTGCTGAAAACGGAGCGATCTGGATTACCGACAATCATCTACCAGCAAGGGCTTTGCCTTTTATTACAGAATATCTTGCGGTGGTTATCGAAAAGAAACATATCGTTGCCACCATGCATCAAGCGTATGATCAAATCGGTTCTATCGATTATGGCTTCGGGGCTTTCATTGCTGGTCCATCCAAAACTTCCGATATTGAGCAATCGTTAGTATTAGGTGCGCATGGTCCGAAAGGGATGACCGTGTTCTTAATTTAAGATTCACAATTCTGTATGGCAACCGAAATTGAACATAAGTATTTAATCATTAAAGAGCATTGGAAAGTGGTTGTACCGGATCAAAGCATTCGCATCCGTCAAGGTTATCTGTTAACCGATCCTGAAAAAACAATTCGGGTTCGTACAAAAGGAGACAAAGGTTATCTTACTGTAAAAGGAAAATCGTCAGGTTCGAGTAGACCAGAGTTTGAATATGAAATTCCGCTTGCTGATGCGGAAGAACTATTGGATAAATTCTGCAGCAGTCTGGTTGAAAAAACGAGACATCTTGTTCTTCATGACAACAAAACCTGGGAAGTAGACGAATTCTTTGGCTTGAATGAAGGTTTGATTGTAGCAGAAATTGAACTGACGCATGAAAAGGAAGTGTACCTCACACCACATTGGGTTGGGCAAAACGTAACGAACAATTCCCAGTACGCTAATTCCAACCTCTCTCTCAGGCCATTCACTACCTGGTAACAGTTACAATCATTCTTTATTTTGGATTCATTTTGATTTTGTGGTACTTTTCTTTAGCCACAGACCCTTAATGAAAAAAATCACTTTTATCCTGTTATTCATTCTACCTGCATTCGTGGGCTTTGCACAGGCTGATTTTTTCAAAAGACTCTCGGACTCCACTTTGACTCTCACGCGACAAAAAGTGGATTACGATCCTCAATATTTTTCAATTAAATATCCTATGGGAGATGTACCCGCTGACAAAGGCGTGTGCACGGATGTGGTAATCAGGGCCTATCGAAAATTAGGAATTGATTTACAGAAAGAAATTCACGAAGACATGAAAGCCAACTTCTCTGGTTATCCAAAAAACTGGGGGCTGAAAACTACGGATAAGAATATTGACCATCGGAGAGTTCCGAATCTGATGACCTATTTCGAAAGACATAACTCAAAACTCACCATCTCTGAAAACCCAGAAGACTATCATGCGGGAGACATTGTATGTTGGAATTTAGGAGGTGGAATAACACACATCGGGATTGTGATCAACAGGAAATCAGATGACAACAAGAGAAACCTGGTTGTACATAATATTGGAGCCGGACAGGTAATAGAAGACATGCTATTCCAATACCGAATCATTGGTCATTATCGTTATAAAAACTGAATTACGCCAAACTTACCCTCAAATAAAATGAAATCTCTGCTCTGCCTTTTTATTCTACTTTCTATTCTTTGCTGCTCACCAAAAAGAGAATCTGCAACCAAGAAAGACCCCATCGACTCGCTCATTGAGGCAAACATGAAAGAAGCAGGGCTAATTGGAATGGGAGCAGCGGTGTTTGCAGATAAAAAGCAAGTCTGGTCAAAAAGTTATGGATTTGCCGATTCAGCAAAACAACTTCCTTATAAAGTTACGACCATTCAGAATATTGCCTCGATCAGCAAAACATTCACTGGCATATGCCTGATGAAAGCAGTGGAAGAAGGAAAGCTATCTTTGGATGAGGACATTAATAAATATCTGCCCTTCAAAGTTGCGAATCCGCACTTCCCCAATGAAAAGATCACGTTACGCAGTCTGGCCGGACATGTCTCCGGAATCACAGATCGTAATCCCACTTATGGAGATTCTTATTTCTTTGGTGGTGACTCACCCGAATCATTTGGTGACTCACCCGAATCATTAGGTGATTTCCTGAAGAACTATTTCTCTCCAGAGGGCAAGTACTATTCCAAAGACAATTTCATCGCTTTCAAGCCTGGTACACATTACAAATATTCTAATATTGGTGCCGGACTTGCAGGCTACATCACGGAGCTCGCCTTCGGCAAAAAATTGAATGAGATCAGCAAGGAGATTATTTTTCAACCCTTGAAGATGAATGACACAGGCTGGTTTCTTTCAGAAGTGAACGTTGCTAATCACTCTCAGCTCTATTACTATGAAAACGACTCACTGAAAAACTATCAACTCTACGGGCTTACTACCTATGCAGATGGTGGCGTACGTACATCCGTTTCCGATTTATCGAAATACTTTACCTGCCTGCTGAACGGTGGCGAACTCAATGGCGTTCGTATTCTGAAAGAAGAGACGTTGAAGCTAATGATGACGCCTCAATTCAACGCCAGCAATAAGCCGGATAACATTGATCCCACAAAAGACAACTATGGAATTTTCTGGGGAGATGATGCAGGTATTATCGGACACACAGGTGGTGATCCAGGGGTATCCACCTGGATGCATTATAATATAGCTAAACAAACAGGTATTATTACATTTTATAATACCGAACCAAAGGGCAAGGATGGATTCGCTAAAATCGAGAAGATCAATGAAGAACTCTGGAAACTTGCCGAAAAATATAAGGCTGGTGAAGTTCCCCAATAATTACCAGGACAAATATTTATAAATTACTCGAATAAGCTTATAAGCTTCTTCCATATTCTTAGCCTGATAGGAAATAGTAAAACCATCTTCCCTTTTCATTCCGGGAATACTCATGGCCACATCGGCACGAGTTGGTGTATCTACTCTGATCTTGAATTCGATTGGATCAGCAATCAACGGTTTTGCTTTTTTGATTTCTTTCAGCGCAGCTTTCGTTTGAGTTTGAAGCTCTTTGATCACTACATCCGGGTGTTTCAGTTTCGCTGCACTAGTTCCTATTGCGTCTTTTGTGATTACCGAGCGAATGCCCGGAATGAGTTTTTTTATTTCCGCATTAAACGTTTGATCCCCACTCGCCATGATGATCGGCACACCAAGAGAGTTAGCAAAATAAGTGTTCAATCCTCCCTCTCCTACTTCTGTGCCATTCAACCAGAGCCCTTTCACATTTCCAGAACCGGTGTGTGCCAGGAATCCGTTCTCTGCTCCGGCCATGGCATGATAACCGATAAAGATCACTCCGTCAAACGAAGCATCTAGTCCTTGTACCATACCTAATGGTTTGATGTTGCTTTGAATGTATTCTA
>JBGATZ010000212.1:0-8198 GCA_044228905.1 Cyclobacteriaceae bacterium
CAGTGGCGACTGCCAGCGTTCACCCAATGCCATTGTCGGAACAACAGCAATGTGATTATCTCTTAAAGCATTAATCAGTTTCGGAGTCTTAGATAAATCTGCTTTATAGCCCACCCATGCACCGAATAAACCGATTTGCTGTTCTGCCAGATTTTCAGTCTCAGGCGTTATCGCCTCAATGAATCCATCCATGTGGTCGATCGAGGAGTAGCCTGCTTCGATCGCCTTCCACACTCCAACCTGAAAAGACACGTGACCAACAAATGGCATTTTTAATTCATTGGCTGTTTTTACAATAGCAGGGAAAGTTTCTTTCGTTAACCCCGGGTGCATTTTCATGTAATCATATCCTGCAGCTTTTTGCTCTTTCACCATTTCAATTCCACGCTCAGGAGTCTGAACGCTTTGCCCGTTGAAGGAAGGCCCCGTAGTATAAAAGTTAGGTCCAGGAATCTCACCGCTTTGAATTTTGCTTCTCAGCTCTAAATGTTTGGGATGACCAAGCATTCCGCGAATAGTTGTGATTCCATTAGCGAGATAAAGAATCATCACGTCCTTCATAGGCTGAATGTCGTCTATGGGCGGCACGTGCGCATGCATTTCCGACCAACCCGGAGTTAAGTATTTTCCTTTTGCGTTGATGACTAAAGCATCCTTGGCATATTTCACATTGCTTCCGATTGCAGTGATTTTTCCGCTCTTGACTACAACGGTTTGATTCTCGAGCACTTGCTCTTTATCCATAGGGATAATATTCACCGAAGTGAAAACGATTTCCTTGTTGGTGTTGCTTACGATTTCCTGGGAGAATCCGACAGAAGCCAATAATAAAAACAGAGATGTGAGGATGCGCATGCGGTTTGATCTTTTGAATAAATTTAATGTAATAAGATCAGATTATTTGGTTGTGTTTGATGAACGGATTTAAAGCAGTGCCTGGTTATTTGCAGAGGCTTTTTTTTATGGACACATCCAGCTTAAAGCCCAGCTCCTCTGCTTTAAGAATATCTTCGCAACCATTTCTCCCTTTATTAAGCCGGTGAGTGCAAATGCCACGATTGTAGTAGGCAGAAGCATTGTTGGGATCGTAAAACAAGACAACGGTGTAATCCTCAATGGCTTCCGACAATTGGTTGAGTTTTGAAGAAACATTGCCATGACTGAACCAGGCTTTCACAAAATCTTCTTTTATTGAAATGGCTTTTATATAGTCCTTCTGTGCGCCTTCCCAGTCTTTAACATTCTCTTTAACTATTCCCCGATTGTAATAATAATCCTTGTTGGCGGAGTCAATAGCAATCGCTTTGGTATAATCTTCAATGGCGCCCTTCCAGTTTTTTTGCTGTGAGCGCTGATAAGCCCTTGCCGCATAGGTGTAGGGAAGGTGAGGGGCACTGTTAATGGCTTCATTAATTAGCGTGTCTGTAGCCGTTTCTATTTGCCCTGTTCGATCAGTGATCGTAGTGATGTTGCGTTTTGCCAAAGCGTTGTTAGGATCTGCTTTTAATGCAAGACGATAGTCCGTTAACGCTGCGCTGTAGTCTCCTGATGCTTCCTTCGCCACACCGCGATTAACCAGATAATCCGACTCATCGCGGTTAAAATTAATAGCTGAATCAAGGTATTGAATTGCAGTTGGATAGTCTTTGAGTTTGGTATAAATCAGTCCCAGATAATTGAAAATGAAGTGGGGACCTGTTCCTTGTGAGGTGAATGCAAGGTCGGCTCCCTTTTCAAATGCATCTTGCTTGAAGAAGATTGTAGTTGTTTCCTGCTGAGGTAGTTTCCGGATTCGAAGAAAATCCACCTTCGCCATCTCATACTGAGCCAGATTGTAATGGAGCACTGCTTTGCTGAAAAGTGCATCGTAATGATCAGGTTTCAGATCGGTGTAGATGTTGTAGTCAGTAATGGCTCCCTGAAAATCACCCAGCTGCTCCCTGGCCATTCCACGCGAATAGTAAGCCTCAGCCAAACCGGGGGACAAACGAATGCACTCATCCAGAGCAATCAACGCTTTTTTCCAATCACCACTTTGGATGGCTTTATCACTTTCGTCAAAGTACCATCTGGCACTCTGTTTCTTCTGCGCCAGGGTATTGAGGGAAATAGTCAGCACTAACCCAATGAATAGAATTCTATTTGCGTTATTTATCGTGAAATATTCAAAAAAGTGAAACTTAAGCCGCTTCATTCTGTTAAATATACTATATGGAAACAACGAAAAAATCCTCCAAAAAGTCAGGCAGTAAATCTTCTGGCGTGAAGATTGAATCGGCCTATGTTCATTATTTATTAACCGAAGGAAAGCAGCCTGCTTCGGTGTTCAAATTCTGTCTGGATCTGGGAATTAAAGAAAGCGATTTCTACTCTCAATTTGGGTCATTTGATGCCATTGAAAGTAAAATCTGGAAAGACTTTATTGACAAAACCATCACCCGTTTAGCAAACGATAAGTCTTTTGCCAATTTTATCGTTCGTGAAAAGATCCTTGCATTTTATTATACGTTATTTGAGGAGCTGAAGGCAAATCGCAGCTTTGTACTGTTGCAACTTCAGCCATTTCGTAAAATTGAATTAGGAGTTCCCTCTTTTCTCAAGGACTTCAAAAAGTCATTTGAAGGTTTCTTTGAATCGGTATTGAACGAGGGTAAGGGCAATGGAGAAGTGGCCCAGCGTCCTTATCTGGACAAACGTTATCCTCAGTTATTCTGGATTCATCTCGGTTTTATTCTTTTGTTTTGGAAGGAGGATACCAGTACCGATTTTGAAAAAACGGATGCAGCCATTGAAAAGTCACTCAATCTTGCTTTCGACCTCATAGGTAAAGGAGCCTTGGACTCCGCGATAGACTTTGCCAAGTTTATATATCAGATGAAAAGTTGAGTTGTTTACTTACTGAGGACTTTAATAACGAGATAAATAAATAGATTGATGCCGATGGTATCTGATGTTGTGAGAATTGTTGAGCAATAAATTTGTAAAGTGCCGTAGTCACGAAATCATTCATGAAAGAATTTGATAAAATACCCACTACCAAAGTTCAGCGTGCTTCAAAATTTATAAAAACAGGAGCTCAGATCGGAGGAAATTATCTCAAACATTACAGTAAAAAATTAGTTAATAAAGACCTTACCCGTGATCAGCTTCACGAAGACAATGCAAAGGACATCTACAATTCATTAAGTGAATTAAAGGGAAGTGCATTGAAAGTGGCCCAGATGTTGAGCATGGATAAAAACCTGTTGCCATCGGCCTATCAACAAAAATTTGCGATGGCGCAATACAGCGCACCACCACTTTCTTATCCATTAGTGGTGAAAACATTTCAAAGTTATTTCAATCACGGACCTGATGAGTTATTCGATACCTTCTCAAAAAATGCTGCCAATGCAGCATCAATGGGACAAGTGCATCAGGCGACAAAAGGAAAGAAGAAGCTTGCAGTGAAAATTCAATATCCCGGAGTAGGAGCAAGTGTAAAATCAGATCTGGCAATGGTGAAACCAATCGCATTGTCAATGTTTAAATTAAATCCGGCTGAGTACGATGAGTTCATCCAGGAAGTAGAGCAGCGGATGATGGAGGAAACAGATTATGCATTGGAATTAAAGCGATCTGTTGAATTGTCATCGAAAAGCAGTCACATTAAAAATCTGTTGTTCCCGAATTACTATCCACAGTATTCTTCTCCACGCATTCTTACAATGGATTGGATCGAGGGCAAACCACTGGGTGAATATCTCGGTAAGCCACTTCCTGATGGAGTGGGCGATAAGATTGGTCAGGCCATGTGGGACTTCTACCATTTTCAAATGCACACATTGAAGGCGGTGCATGCAGATCCGCATCCAGGTAACTTCATCCTTACTCCGGATCATAAATTGGGAATAATTGATTTTGGATGTGTGAAAGAAATTCCGCCTGAGTTTTACAAGGTGTACTTTCAGTTGTTGGATCGTGATTTCCTTACGGATAAGAAAAAGATGGAGAAAGCATTTTATGACCTTCACTTTATTTACCCCGAAGACAGTGCAAAGGATAAAGAATTCTTCCGAGGTATTTTTACTCATCTGGTGGAATTATTAAGCAGACCATTTCGTTCAGATGAATTTGATTTTTCCGATAAAAGCTATTTTGAAGAATTGTACAAGTTTGGAGAAGAACTCTCCAATATGAAGGAGCTTCGTCAGTCAAAGAAAGCGAGGGGAGTACGCGATGCGCTGTACATCAATCGTACGTACTTTGGGTTGTATACCATACTTCATGATTTGAAGGCAAAGATCAGAATTACACACTAAATGGGTTGCCTTACGATCTTTTTAATCGTAAGGCAATTTTTTTAAAGAGGAGCTTTGTTCGCTTCTTTTATTGGATGAGTAACCATCACGATATAGAAGGCAACAGCCAGTATGGAGTAAGTGATAGTTAACGGTAGCAATGGGATAAAGCCTGCCTTAATCAAAGCCAATGCACCAATAAAGAAATGTACCGCATTGCCGATTGCTATCGGTCGTCCGTAAATTCCTCCAATCAGATTTGCTTTTGCTGTCCAGTTCACCATGGCAAAGCCGAAGTATAATGCTCCAGCCAGCTGCAATCCAATAGTTGATCCCGGATGAGAGGGAGCGCCAAGAAAATTCAATATCTCTCCTGATAAGAATGTGAGGGCAATGCCTATAACTCCCATTAATACCGAACTTGAAGTCATTAGAAATTTTGTATTCATAGATTAAGCTGTTTGAAGCGTGGAATTGTTAGAAGAAGCGATTTTTTTTGCTTGTTCTACTTCCCATTTAATCCCAAAAATGGTAATGAAATAGACTATTGCGATGTAAAAGGGAATGATTGTAAAACGTCCATCAGGCAATGCATACCAAAGTACAGTACATCCGATTGTTCTGGTGATGAAATGAGCAAGGAACGATTTGCCTCCATACATCCAGCCAATCACAGGCCAGTGTAACCCCATTCCTACACCAACTGCCAGAGGAATAAAACTGGGATTCCCTTTCGCGCCAGCAAATGCCAGTGGCCAGAAGGTAAGCATAGAAATTAGTGCAGGTAAAAGCACTGATGATAATTCAGATTTGGCCATCACATTTGATTTTAATGGTTTCGCTAGCAAAAGTCCCAATGGAAAAATGAAACCAGTACAGAAGCAAGCCACTGTTATCCAGGTCTGCGGATTCAAATAGTACCCTGCTATGCCAACACCTATCCAATAAATACAGCCTGCGGCTGGTAGTGCAATCCCCCCGTTGGCCCTGATCAGAAAACTTCTTTTTTCGGCAGCAATCAATTCTTTAAGTTCCATAGTAATAGATTTGAATTCTCTCTTATTATCTTAGTTTATCTTTGAAAGCACTATTTTAAAAAGGCATCTGCTTTTTCATAAAACCATGCAGGGTCATCGTAGAAGATAAAGTGGCGTCCCGTGTCTGTGATTTCTACCTTTGCATTTTTGATGTTTGCCACCTGTGCAGTATATGCTGCTGTAATGCTTTCATGAGTCACTCCATAATCTTTGTATGCGATCCATGCGCCAAGTAATAAAACCGGGCAATCAATTGCAGCAACTTGCTGGCGAAGATCTGTCGTAAACATTTCATACATCACCTGACCTTGGGTGCGGTTTTGTATCAGACTTCGCGCCGATTGCAGCCAACCACTAGCTCAATACGCCCGGACTGGCGATCATAGAAGATAATATCATTTTCTGATTTGCTTCCGTTTGCTCTTCTGATTGTGATCGGTTCATCATGTTTCTCATGTTTTCAGCCATCGGTTTAGCGCCTTCAGCGGTGGCACCAGGCATTTGTACTGCCGTTAAGAAAGGAAGTCCATCTACGGCAATTACTTTGCTGAATGAGCCTGGGGCACTGGATGCAGCCCAGAAGGAAATGAACCCGCCCATACTGTGACCCATAAGTACTGGCTTGTCTAATTTTTTTGCTTTGATGTACGCAAGCAAATCATCTTTTACCGATTGAAGAAAGTGGTCATTCAGATTGCTTGGATTACCTCCAAAGCCTGCTAATGTCAGTACATGACATTCATATTGATTCTTGTAGCGGTCCACAGTTTCTTTCCAGACATCAGCAGTGCAATACAATCCATGAATCAGAATCATTGGCTTGCCTTTGCCCTGAACATCTACTTTAAAATAAGTTTGTGCCTGAGTAGTTTGAGTGGCACATAAGATTGCTACTGCAATGCCCAGCACGATGATTAATTGCTTCATGGTCATAAGTGTGTGTGTTATAAAACTTATTCAAATCAACGCAAGGCATGCCCTGAAGTGAAGTTTTATTGACCAACTGTTCTCCTAGATTGACCAATTACGTTTTCCTGTTTCAAGCAGCGGACAAATCAACAATTGACAAAGATTTTAGCGCTTGTTAAGCTATCCATTGTCTATTGCTTTTTTGTCAAATTGTATTTTTGCATTTGAACTGCAGTTGATAAATGATTTCATACAGTTGGTCAATACATTTTCAAAGGACTGGTATTTGAGCGTACTTTTAGGTATATGAATAACTTCTGGAAAAACCTGTATAAGTTTAAAGTACACCATATCTTTCTGTGGGTCACCTATTTTGCTTTCTGGACATTCTACTACAAGAGCTATTATCCTAATCTCATCTCACTGCTGGTGGTGATTAGTATCTATTTTATTTTCAATTCGATCCCGTTTTACATTGTTATCTATTACATCCTTCCTCAGTTTTTTTATAAGCGTAAATATGGCCCCTTTATTTTGTTGTCACTTTCTGTGGTTATCATTTTTTCCATTGGCCTGGCAGCAACGCTCTATTTATTGTTAGCACCTCATGCTCCTGAAGTGGCTGGCAATCCGAGATTTGTGTTTTTGATGTCGTTGATGTCGATACTTACAACAGTAGGAGCACTTACGGCCATCAAGCTTGCGTTGGATAAGGTTAGAACAGACGGAAACAGTCAGAAGCTGGAAAAACAGCGATTGGAAAGCGAGCTTCAGTACCTGAAAGCGCAAGTCAATCCTCATTTTCTGTTTAACGCAATAAATAGTGTTTACTTTCTGATACGAAAAGACCCCAATGTGGCAGCAGAAACGCTTATCAAACTGTCAGATTTGTTACGATTTCAGTTATATGATTGCTCTGAAGACAAGATTCCCGTAGAGAAGGAAATGGAATACTTGAGGAACTTTGTGGAGCTCGAGAAAATAAGAAAAGGGGGCAAGGTGAAAGTAAGTTTTGAGATTTCAGAAGGCACTTCCGGATTGATGATTGCACCGTTTATGCTTATTCCTTTCCTGGAAAACGCGTTTAAGCATGTATCCACCTATTCCGATAAAGAGAACTTTATTCAGGTTTCAATCAGCAGGCATGCAGATAGCTTAAAAGCATCATTCCTGAATTCATCTGACAATCTGGTAAGACATGAAGTGGGAGGTATTGGATTGAAAAATGTAAAGCGAAGATTAGAATTACTTTACCCTGCAAAGCATGTATTGGCCATAAAGGATGAGGCAGAAATATTTGAAGTAGATTTAACACTTCATACACTATGAGCAGGAAAATTCAAACTATAATAGTTGAAGACGAACCCTTGGCACGCGAGGGATTACTCAGTTATATCAAAGATGTTGATTTTCTGGAGATTAAAAGTGTGTGTGAAGATGCGCTGGAGGCAAACAAAGTATTGGCATCTGAAAGTGTGGATCTGATGTTTTTGGATATCCAGATGCCTAAGATAACGGGAATTGATTTTTTGAAGTCATTGAAGAACCCACCCATGGTGATCATGACTACTGCATATCCCAACTTTGCACTGCAGGGCTACGAACTGGACGTACTGGATTATCTGGTGAAGCCATTTCCATTTGACCGGTTTCTTAAAGCAGCTAATAAAGCCCGTGATTATTTTGATTTGAAAAATGCGGGGCAGGCAGGGCAGGAGAGTAAAACGAAGGAAGATTATTTTTTCGTAAAATGTGACTATCGCTACGAGAAGATTCACTTCAATGATGTTCTTTATGTAGAAGGAATGGAGAACTATGTGGTCATTCACACACCTTCCCAGAAATATGTAACACTGCTTCGGATGAAAAATATCGAGGAGATATTGCCCGAATCGGATTTCATGCGCACTCACAAATCCTACATTTCCTCTATCAAGCGAATTTCCTCCATAGATGGAAATGAGATAATCAT